>DATIOB010000050.1:0-4073 GCA_035473605.1 Conexibacter sp. | reverse complement strand
GTGTCGACGACGACGAACCGCGACATGTCCTCCGGCGAGATCTTGCCGCCGGCCAGCAGCGTGTCGCGCAGCCAGTCGACGAGCGGGTCCCAGAAGTCGTGCCCGACGAGCACGACCGGGAAGCCGAGGATCTTGCGCGTCTGGATCAGCGTCAGCGCCTCGAACAGCTCGTCGAGCGTGCCGAAGCCGCCCGGCATCACGACGAAGGCGCGCGAATAGCGCACGAACATGACCTTGCGCGTGAAGAAGTAGTGGAAGTTGAGCGGCAGGTCGATGTGGTCGTTCTGGCCGGCCTCGAACGGCAGGTCGATCGTCAGCCCGACCGAGAGCGCGCCGGCCTCCTGCGCGCCGCGGTTGGCGGCCTCCATCGTGCCCGGGCCGCCGCCGGTGACGACGGTCCAGCCGGCCTCGCCGAGGCGCCGGCCCAGCTCGCGGCCGAGCGCGTACTCGGGATCGTCCTGCGGGGTGCGGGCGGAGCCGAAGACCGCGACGCCGTCGGCCACGCCGGAGAGCGCCTTGAAGCCCATCTCCAGCTCGCCCCGCATCCGCTCGACGCGCGAGGGGTCGGTCGCGATCTCGAGCTGCTGGTCGAGCAGGTCCTGATCGGGCGTCCAGTCGTGCGGGCGCTGCCTGCGGCGGTCCTTCACGACTCCCACGCGTGAGGCCGATAGTCGGTGCGGCTGTCGGGGCCCATCAGCAGCTGCGGGTCGCCGCACATCTCGACCAGGCGGGAGAAGTTCCGCTCGGTGATGTGTCTGGCGAGCCAGCGCGGGTCCATCGCGTCGGAGCCGTCCTCGGCGTCGCCGGTGAGGTCGCAGGTGAAGACGATCGACTTCTCGTTCTCGTAGCGGCCATTGATGATGTTGTAGAGCTGCTCGAGCACCCAATCGGTCGGGCGCGCGACGGCGAGATCCTCGACGTGCAGCAGCTCGACCGAGGTGAGGCGGTCGATCAGGTCGAGCGTGCTGCCGGAGTCGTCGTCGCCGTAGGTGCGGCGGATCTCGTCGAGCAGCCGGGGTCCGGTGTAGATCGCGACCGAGCGGTTGGCGGCGAGCGCCGCCTGCGAGATCAGATAGGCGAGGTGGCTCTTGCCCGTGCCCGGGCTGCCGAGGAACCACATCCCCTCGCCTCTGTCGAGCATCTCGTCGATGCGCTCGCTGTAGCGCCGCACGGCGCGCACGACGTCGGGCGCGGTGCGCGCGATCGACGGGACCGGCTCGCGCTCGAAGCCGATGTTGCGGAAGCGCTTGGGGATCTCGCGCGAAAGCCGTCTGGAGCGGCGGCGCTGGACCTGCTCGGGCCAGCAGCGGCAGCGGTAGGTCTCGTTCGCGTCCCAGTCGACGACCATCCCGCTGCCGTCGCAGAGGTCGTAGGGACACGGCTTCAGTGGTGCGCTGCGCGCGGGTTCGACGGCCACGGGCTCAGTGAATCACACGCGCCGAGGGGCGGCGCGGAGGTCTCCCCAAAGACCTCCGCGCCGTCGCACCTCGTTCCCCCTATGCGGCCGGCGCCTCGGCCGCTACTGCAACTCGGAGCGCGGCGTCTGGAAGCTGGCCAGGAACAGCTCGGCCAGCTGCGCGTCGCCGCTGATGCGCAGGTCCGTGCACGCCTGGTCGGGCCCGAAGGCGCGCGCCCACGCTCCCGGCGTCGCCTTGATCACCGCGTCGGCGTGACGCGCCGGTCTGTGCGTTACGGCCGCCTCGCCGTCGCAGAGCGCGACGGTGTAGAGGTCGAGCGCCACCTCTAGGTCGTCCTCGACGATCAGCTCGACCTCGCCATCCACCCCGGACGGCGGCGCGACGACGCAGCCTGCGAGCCGGAACAGCGCGGTCACGTCGACCCACTCGTCGGCGTTCGGCGGCGACCACGCCCACCGCATCGCCCAGCGCACGACCGGGCCGAGGATCGCGAGCAGGTCGCGCCCGGCGTCGGTGAGGTCGAACTCGACCCGCGGCGGCACCTCGGCGAAGCGCTCGCGCGTGATCAGGCCCTCGGTCGCCATCCGGTTCAGGCGCTGCTCCAGCGCACCGGTCGACAGGCCCGGAAATGCGCGCTGGAGTTCGGACAGGCGCTTGGGCCCGAATGCCAGCTCGCGCACGATCAACAACATCCAGCGGTCCCCGATCACCCCCAGGGCACGAGCGTCCGGCGACCACTGCCGCCGTCGTCTGATGCCCGACAGTTCGCATGGCTGCACGACTGATCCCCTCTCGTCGGCTCAACGCGACGCCGGCGCACCCGTGGATGGACGGGCACGCCTCTTCAGCCGACCTGTGACGGGCTTGCACCCCCAAGCTCCGTGCCGGTCTGAAACACCAGCGTCCCCTAGAAACCTACATGACTCTCATTGTCGTGTCCACCCGGGTGGACACCTGGCTGAATAGCCAAAAACTCCTGCTGCGACGGAGGGAATCAATTCTCGACCGCCTGATTGCTAAAGCGATCTTGCACATTCAACGCTGTGTTCGGGCAGCGTTCGGCTCCCCGCATCGGATATTGTAAACGTGCACGTATTTGTACGTCGGAGACACCATGACCGGGGCGGGCGAGAGCGGGGAAGGCGACGGCAGGGCACCGGTACGGCAGTTTCTGCCGGCCTCGCAGCGCGAGCGCCTGATCGACGCGATGGCGACGACGGTCGCCGAGCAGGGCTACACCGCCACCTCCGTCGCCGACGTCCTGCGCACGGCGCGCATCTCGCGCCGGACCTTCTACGAGAGATTCGCCGACAAGGAAGACTGCTTCCTCGCCGCGTACGACCTGATGGCCGAGCTGTGCCTCAGTCGGGTCACCGACGCCTTCGACGCCGCCGCGACCTGGAACGAGGGGATCGAGGAGGCGCTCGCGGCGCTGCTGGAGCTGCTAGCCGCGGAACCGGCCTTCGCCCGCCTCTGCGTCGTCGAGGTGCTCGCCGCGGGGCCGCGCGGCCTGGCCCGGCGCGACAGAACGATGCAGCGCTTCGCCGCCTTCATCCACGCCGGCCGCGCGCAGGTCGGCGACGCGGCCGAGCCGCCGCCGGAGCTGGTCGCGCAGGCGATCGTCGGCGGGATCTACGAGCTGCTCTACTCGCACATCGTCAGGGGCGAGTACGGTCGTCTCCCGCAGCTCAGCGACGAGCTGCTGCATTACACCTTCATGCTGCTCGGAACGCCCCGACGTCCGGTCTGATCTGGCCCGCCGGGGCCTGTGCGGCCCGCACCGGAGACGCCCGGAGGTTGTGTTAACTTCTCGCGCTGACGTGCAATGGGTCAGGTGAAGGAGCAGGACATGGATTGGACACCGGCCCAGCTCCCCAGCGGTCGCCACGGGCTGCCGCGGGAGTACGTGGTCAACTCGCAGCGGTCGCGCCTGCTGGGCGCCGCGGTGGTGATAGCGGGCTCCGAGGGATACGCCGGGATGACGGTCAGCGCCGTCATCGCCAGAGCGGGCGTCTCGCGCAAAACCTTCTACGAGTTCTTCCAGGACCGCGAGGACATCTTCCTCGCGGCCTTCGACCAGCTGCTCGAGCGCGCTCTCGAGGGCGCTCGCGCCGCCTACGAGACCGGCAGCTCCTGGCCCGAGCGCCTGCACGCGGTGCTCGACGCCGGCCTCAGAGCGCTCGCGGCCAACCCGCACGAGGCGAGCTTCGGCTTCGTCGAGGTGCTCGCCGCGGGTCCGCGCGCGCTGCAGCGGCGCGACGGCGCGCTGCGCGAGTTCATGCAGTTCCTCTCCCCCGGCTATGAGGCCGCGGGCGAGGAGGCGGCGATCCCGCCGCTGATGCCGGAGGCGATCGTCGGCGCGATCTACGAGGTCATCTACGCGCGCGTGCTGCAGGAGCGCACCGCCGAGCTGCCGGAGCTGCTGCCGCAGCTGATGTTCTGCGCGCTGGCGCCGTTCCTCGGCCCGCGCGCGGCCGCCGATGAGGCCGCCTCGACGCGGCCGGGCGAGGAGGCGGAGCGCGAGCGCGCGAGCGCGTGAGCGCCCGCGCCGACGAAGTTCGCTGGACACCGCGCCTTCGCGCGGTCAGGATGGGCGCGAGGGGCGCACGGGGGCAGCAACGGGGCACAGGGGGTGCTGATGTCGGCCGCAGAGTG
>DATIOB010000049.1:0-4839 GCA_035473605.1 Conexibacter sp. | reverse complement strand
CGCCGGAGGCGAGATACACCGGCCGCGCGATCGCGTTCGAGATCCCGATGGGGCGCGGCCGCGAGCCGGCGAAGCGGGTCCACGACGCGATCATGCGCGGCGCGCTGCCGCCGCGCGTGCGCGAGCTGTACGGCCTGCGCTGGACGGCGACCGACGCGCGCCGCTTCCGCGCCGGCGTCGCGCTCGTGCGCGCCGGGCGGCGGCTGGCGCCGCGCGCGCTCACGCACGGCTCGTGCCACATCAGCTACGCGCAGACGGCCGCGGTCGAGCGGGCGCGGTTGCGCGACGGACGGCCGACGCCGCAGGTGCCGTCGCCCGGCGCGGCGACAGGCGTCGGCGCGCCGGGCTGACGGGCTACAGCAGCGACCCGCCGGTCGCGTCGAGCACCTGCCCGGTGACCCAGCGGGCGTCGTCGGAGGCGGCGAAGGCGACGACGTCGGCGACCTCCTCCGGCGTGCCGACGCGGTTGAAGGCGGAGGCCGCCGCGGCCTCGGCACGGGACTGCGCGCTGGCGCGCAGCCAGTCCGCGTTCATGTCGGTGTCGACGAGCCCGGGAGCGACGGCGTTGACGGTGATCCCGCGCGGCGCGAGCTCCTTCGCGAGCGTCAGCGTGAAGGCCTCCAGCGCCGCCTTCGTCATCGCGTAGGCGAGCAGGTCCGGCCACGCCTGCCTGGTCACGCCGGAGGTGATCGAGATGATCCGCCCGCCTTCCCCCATCCGCTCAGCGGCGCGCTGGGCGATGAAGAACGGCGCGCGCACGTTGACGGCGAACAGCTCGTCGTAGAGCCGCTCGCTCGTCTCCGCGAGGCCTGCCTGCGGGGCGATGCCGGCGTTGTTGACGACGACGTCGAGCCGCGTCGAGCCGGTCCACCGCGTCAGCTCGGCGTCGAGCAGCGCCAGCAGCCGCTCCGCGTCGCCGTCGACGCCGAGCGGCTGCCCGATCGCGAAGGCGCTTCCGCCGGCGGCCTCGATCGCGGCGACGGTCTGCTCCGCGGCGGTCGCGTTGCCGCCGTAGTGGACGGCGACCAGCGCGCCGTCGCGGCCCAGCCGCTCCGCGATCCCGCGGCCGATCCCGCGCGATCCGCCGGTCACCAACGCTGTCCTGCCGCTCAACTGCGCCATCGGGAAGTCCCTTCTTTAGCGATCGCTACATAACAAGATCGCCGACCCTAGCACGTTCCGTAGCGGTCGCTATAGAATCCTCTCCATGGCCCGACCGCGCAGCTTCGACCGCGCCGCCGCCCTCGACCAGGCGATGCGCGCCTTCTGGGAGAAGGGCTACGAGCAGACCTCGATCAGCGACCTCACCGCCGCGATCGGCATCGCCCCACCGAGCCTCTACGCCGCGTTCGGCGACAAGCGCAGACTGTTCGAGGAGGCGGCCGCGCACTATCAGGCCGGACCGGGCGACGTGGTCGCACGCGGGTTGGAGGAGCAGACCGCGCGCGCCGCCGTCGAGCGGATGCTGCACGAGGCGGCGCGCGAGTACGTGCTCGCCGGCCAGCCGCGCGGCTGCATGATCGTCACCGAGCCGTCGCTGGGGGAGCTGCGCGCCGAGTCGTGGACGACGATCCGCGCGCGGCTCCAGCAGGGCGCCGACGCAGGCGAGCTGCCGCCCGGGACCGATCTCGACGCGCTCGCCGGCTATGTCGCGGTCGTCATCAGCGGCCTCTCCGCGCGCGCCCGCGACGGCGCCGGGGAGGCCGAGCTGCACGCGATCGCCGCGCAGGCGATGCGGGCATGGCCGGAGCGGTAGCTGCCGGCTACGCCTCGGCCGCCGCGACGAGCGCGACGCCGGGCAGGCGGAAGCTGCCGTCGGCGAGCGCGTACGGGGCGGTCTTCTCGACCAGGCGCGCTCTGAGGTCGGCGAGCTGGCGGCTGTCGAGCCCTTCGACGAGGTCGGCGAAGGGGCGCGCCAGCGACTTCGTCTCGCTGAACAGGTCGACGACGTCGGCGTAGGGGAACTCGACCGCGATCTCGGCCGTCTCGACCTCGCCGAAGCCCGTGTCCTCCAGCAGCGTCGTGACGATCTCCGGCGTGCTGAGGTCGAACGGGCTCGGCGCCGGGTGCTCGAGCGCGTCGATCAGGCCGGCCTCGTAGATCGCCTCGCGCGCGATCGTCGACCAGGGGTTGCGGTCGGCCGCCGTCCAGGTCGCCAGCGCGACGCGGCCGCCGGGCCGCAGCACCCGCCGCGTCTCGCGCAGCGCCGCCTCGCGGTCGACCGCGAACATGTAGCCCCAGCGGCAGATGACGGCGTCGTACTCGGCCGTTGCGCCATCGATCCACTCGAGGTCGATCGGCTTGAACTCGACGTTGCGCAGCCCCAGTTCGGCGGCGCGCGCTCTGGCGTGCTCGATCATCGGCTCGGCGCCGTCGGTCGAGACGAGCACGCCGCCCGGCTCGATCAGCTCGGCGGCGAGGAAGCCGGTCTCGCCGATCCCGGCGGCCAGCTCCAGCACGCGCATGCCCGGCTGCGGGCGGATCGCGTCGACGAGCCAATGGGCGACCGCGTTGGTGGCGGCGTTGAAGCGGTGGCTGCTCTCGCGCCAGCCGTCGGCCGAGCGCTCCCAGCGGTCGCGCACGCCGGCGCGCAGCTCGTCTGGATCGGGCTCGGAGGCGTCGGGCGCGGTCATCGCCCGAGGCTATCTCAGCTCGCGCCGCAGCAGCTTGCCGGAGACGGTCCGCGGCAGCGCGTCGGCGAAGGCGATCCGCTTGGGCACCTTGAAGCGGGCGAGGTGGGCGGCGACGTGGGCGCGCAGCTCGGCTTCGAGCGCTGCGTGAGCGGGCGCGGCATCTGGCGCGGGCGCGTCTGGCGCGGTGGCGGGCGCGGACTGTCTCAGCACCACGACCGCGTGCACCGCCTCGCCCCACGCGGGATCTGGACGACCGTGCACAGCGGCGTCGGCGACGGCAGGGTGCGCCAGCAGGACCGCCTCGACCTCCTGCGGCGCGACGTTCTCGCCGCCGCTGACGATCGTGTCGGCCTTACGACCGGTGACCGTCAGGCGGCCGGCGGCGTCGAACGCGCCCAGGTCGCCGGTGTGCAGCCAGCCGTCGGCGGCGAGCGCGCCGCGCGCGACGGTCTCCCCCCGCACGACGATCTCGCCCTCGTCGCTCAGCGCCACCTCGGTGCCGGCGAGTGCGCGGCCGGCCGTCTGCGGCTCGCCCGGCAGCGAGGTCGTCACCTGCGAACAGGCCTCGGTCATCCCGTACGTCTGCGCGGCGGCGATCCCGGCGGCGGCGGCGCGCACCGCCAGCGCCGGCGCCAGCGGGCCGCCGCCGATCAGCGCGCAGCGCAGCGCGGGCGGTCGTTCCAGCCCGGCGTCGAGCACGCGCTGGAGCGTCGTGGCGACGAGCGAGACGAGCGTGATCCGCTGCGCGGGGTCAGCGAGCGCGGCGGCGGCGCGGTCGGCCTCGAAGCGCTCGTGCAGCACGACCGTCGTGCCGTAGATCGCGCTGCGCAGCAGGATCGAGAGGCCGCCGACGTGGCTGAGCGGCAGCGTGCAGAGCCAGCGCTCGTCGCGGTCGAGGCCGAGCGCGAGCGCTGAGCCGAGCGCGTTCCACTGCCAGTTGGAGATCGTCAGCTGCACCGGCTTGGGCGCGGCGGTCGTGCCGGAGGTGTGCAGCACGGTCGCGACGGCGCCGGGGTCCAAGCGGGTGAGGAGGTCGGCCTCGGGCGGGCTCGCGAGCGCGGCGGCAGCCGCAGGCGGGCTCGCGGGCGCGGCGAGCGCGTGGGCGAGCGTCTCGTCGTCGATCACGAGCCGTGCACCATCCGCCCGCGCCTCCCGCTCCCCAGCGGACAAGCGCAGGTCGACCGGCACGACCGCCGCTCCCAGCCCCAGCACCGCGTGCAGCGCGGCGACGAAGCCGACGCCGGGCGCCAGCGCAAGCGCGACGCGATCCCCGGCGACGACGCCGCGCGCCGCCAGCTCGGCGGCCGCGCGGCGCGCCAGCGTGTGCAGCTCCGTGTACGTCGTCACCTCGCCGTCGCCTGTCACGAGCGCCGCGGCGCCGGGGCGCAGGGCGGCGGCGCGCGGAAGCCATGCGTCGAAGGAGGCCATCGAAGGGCTAGTGTCCCGTATTCCAACCCCGCAGCGCGCGCCCGCCGCCGCGCGCGAAGCGCCGGCCCTCGGCCGCAGCCCCGCACGAAGGAGACGCCCGACTTGCCCGTGACCTGGACATCCGCCGCCGACTACGAGGACATCCGCTACGAGCTGTCCGGCGACGGCATCGCCAAGATCACGATCGACCGTCCCGAGGTCCGCAACGCCTTCCGGCCCGAGACGGTGATCGAGCTCTCCGACGCGTTCGAGCGCGCCCGCGAGGACACGACCGTCGGCGCGATCATCCTCACCGGCGAGGGCGACAAGGCGTTCTGCTCCGGCGGCGACCAGCGCGTCCGCGGGGACTCGGGCTACAGAGTCGGCGGCGTCGCCAGAGTCGGCCGCTTCCACGTCACCGACCTGCACGTCCAGATCCGCCGGCTGCCGAAGCCCGTCGTCGCGATGGTGAGAGGGTTCGCGATCGGCGGCGGCCACGTGCTGCACGTCATCTGCGACCTCACGATCGCCGCCGACAACGCCCGCTTCGGCCAGACCGGCCCGAGAGTCGGCTCGTGGGACGGCGGCTTCGGCGCCTCGGTCCTGCGCGACCTCGTCGGGACCAAGAAGGCGAAGGAGATCTGGCTGCTGTGCCGCCAGTACGGCGCCCAGGAAGCCCGCGAGATGCACATGGTCAACACGGTCGTGCCGCTCGCGGAGCTCGAAGCCGAGACCGTCAAGTGGTGCCACGAGATGCTCGCGCTCTCGCCGTTCGCGCTGCGGCTGATGAAGGCCAGCT
>DATIOB010000048.1:0-17963 GCA_035473605.1 Conexibacter sp. | reverse complement strand
CCGAGCGCCCGCGCCAGCTCGGCATACGCGACCGGTGCACCGACCTCGCCCTCCTCCAGCGCGAACCGCACCGACAGCACGACGCGGTCGTCGCGGCCCTTGAAGGCGCTGGTGCGATATCTGAAGCCGCAGTCGGCGGCGGCCAGCTCGGCGACCTCGCCGCTGGCACGATCGAGCACGCGCACGGAGACGATCGTCTGGCTGACGTCCTGACCGTAGGCGCCGACGTTCTGGATCGGCGTCGCGCCGGTCGATCCGGGGATCCCGGAGAGCGCCTCGATGCCGGCCAGCCCGAGCCTGCCGGCGTGAGCGACGACGCCGTCCCACGGCTCGCCGGCCTGCACGTCGAGCGCGTTCCCCTCCCGTGCGATCCCGCGCGTGGCGACGTGGACGACGGTGCCGTCGAAGCCGGCGTCGGCGATCACGACGTTGGAGCCGCCCGCGAGCAGCAGCAGCGGCTCGCCGGCCGCGTCGAGCGCGGTGACGGCGTCGATCAGCTCGACCTCGCTGCTGGCGCGCACGAGCCGGCGCGCGGGCCCGCCGAGTCGCAGCGTCGTGAGAGGCGCGAGCGGGGTGACGGTCGGTTCGGCACGCGACGGGGTCGGCACGACCGGCGACGATAGCGGCCGAAGCTCCCGGATCGCGCCCCGCCGACGCGCCGCCCGACTCCTCCTCGGCACGTCTCGACGCTGACATCGCCAGGCCCGCGTGAAAGCGATCTTGTAACCCCAGCCGCCGGGACCGCTACCTTCCTTCGACGTGTCGACGCGAAGCAACTTGACCCGAGCACGGACGCTCCTGCTCATAGCTGGCGCCTTGCTGCTGCTTGCCGCTGCCGGCGTCGGGGTTCTCGGCTGGAATGCCCGGGCCGCCAACGACCAGATCCCGAAGGGGGTCACGATCGCCGGCGTCGACGTCGGCGGTCTCAGCTCGGCTGAGGCGAGAGCGCTGCTGCAGAGACGCGTCGGCGACCCCGCCGCGCGGCCGGTCAAGGTCGAGGTCGGCGGCAGAACCGTCGAGCTGACCGCCGCCGACGCGAAGGTCGGCCTTGCGTTCGACGGCGCGATCCGCCGGGCGCTGGAGCATGGCGAGGAGGGCAACTTCCTCGAGCGCGGCTGGCGCGAGCTGACCGGCGGAGAGGTCAAGGGCAACGAGAAGGTCGTCGTCGCCTTCAACCAGAAGGCCGTCGGCGCCTTCGTCGACCGGATCGCGAGATCGGTCGACAAGCCGGCTGTCGACGCCTCGCTCGCGATCGCCGTCGACAGCGTCTCCGTCACGGAGTCGCAGGAGGGTTCGAGACTCGAGGACCCGATCAGACTGCGTCGCCAGATCGTCAGAGCGCTGCGCAAGCCGCGCGGCGAGCGCACCTTCAAGGCCGAAGTTGTGAAGGTCGCCCCGGCGAAGACGACCGACCAGGTGTGGGAGGCGACCCCGACCGTCGTGACGGTCTCGAAGTCGAGCACGACCGTGCGCGTCTTCGACAGAGGCGAGCTGACGACGACCTACAACGTCGCGGTCGGCTCCTCCGAGTACCCGACGCCCGAGGGCCAGTACGTCGTCCAGTCGATGCAGGTCGATCCCCCGTGGAACGTCCCGCAGTCCGAGTGGGCCGGCGATCTCGCCGGTCAGACGATCCCGGGCGGCGCGGCCAACAACCCGCTGAAGGCCCGCTGGATCGGCTTCAACGGCTCGGTCGGCTTCCACGGCACCGCCGACGTCGGCTCGCTCGGCAGCGCCGCCTCCCACGGCTGCGTGCGGATGGACCCGACCGACGTGATCGACCTCTACGAGCGCGTCGCGATCGGCACGCCCGTCCTCGTCGTCGCCTGAGCGCTGCGCCCCGCTGCGCCGAGGGCGACGCAGGCGAGTGGCCGACTGCGTCACCATGAGCAGATGACCGACGAGCATCACGACCCGCGCCGGGAGGCGGTCGCCGCCGCGACGCGCGCGCCGACGGCCGGCGCCGCCTTCGCCGAGGCGCTCGGCGGTCCGCTCGGGATCGTCGAGTCGGCGCTGCCGGCGGCGGCGTTCGTGATCGCCTACACCGTCGGCGGTCTGGAGCCCAACCAGGCGGCGATCGTCGCCGTCGCGATCAGCGTCGTGATGGCGCTCGCGCGACTGGCACGCAGACAGACGGTGCAGTACGCGCTGTCCGGTCTGGCCGGCATCGCGATCTCGGCCTTCGTCGTCTCGCGCACCGGCAAGGCGGAGGACTTCTTCCTCCCCGGCCTGCTGCTGAACGGCGCGTACGTGATCGGCCTCACCGGCTCGATCGTGCTGCGCTGGCCGATCGTCGGGCTCGCGCTCGGGATGATCGCCGGCACCGGCACCAGATGGCGCAGAAACCCGAAGCTCGTGCGGATCTACTCGCACGTGACGTGGATCTGGGTCGGTGTCTTCGCGCTGCGGCTCGCGGTCCAGCTGCCGATGTACATCGCCGGCGCCGTCGTCGCGCTCGGCGTCGCGAAGGTCGCGATGGGGCTGCCGCTGTTCGCCGTCGGCATGTGGCTGTCGTGGCTCGTGCTGCGCCAGGAGGGCGCGCTGCACGCCGAGGAGGAGAGACACGACGACGACGACGACGCGTCCCCGGCCGGCGCCGCCGACCGCGCGCCGGCGCCCGACGCTCCCGCGCCCCGCTGACAGGCGCGGCGACGCCGGCGACCACCCCGCTGACGCGCCCGCTATCTTCGAAGCATGGCCAGTCACAGCGACCCCACCTGCGGCTGCGGCGTCTGCGGCAGCGACGTCCCGCCGCTGATCGGCAGCGTCCTGACCGGTGTCGGCATGACGCTCGCGCAGGCGGCGCGCGCCGTCGAGCAGGGCGCCGACGTGCCGCTGACGCCGATCCAGCGCGCGCTGGTCGAGCGCTGGGCCGAGCAGCAGCTCGGCGCCGCTTCCTGACGCCGTCGCCCACGCGCACCCGCGACGCGCCCGGCGCTACGGCCGTCTCACGACCCGCCCGCGCGCGTCGCGCCAGACCTGGCGCGCTCTCCCCGCGACAACCGAATGGACCGGCACCGCGATCGTGAAGTGGTTGCCACCCGGCCGCCCACTCGCGAGGACGCGCCCGTGCAGCCGCAGCTCGACCGTCGCGACGCCGCGTAGGTCAGCGTCGGCGGGCCGCCGACCTCGCCGCGACCGGCAGGTCCTCGTCGGTGACGACCAGCGGCGCCATGCTGAGGCGGCGGCGGGCGCTGTCGGCGACCGCGCCGCGGCGGGCGGCGTCGGCGAGCTTGTTCGCCGCCGAGACGTTCGCGGCGGCACGGCGCGGCTCGCGCCGCTGCCGGCCGAGCGGCGCGCCGGCGGCGCGCCGCTGTGACGGCGGCGCGCCAGATCCGTCGTCGAGCGTCCTACCGCAGCGTGACCTTCTCGCTCCGCACCTTGCCGTCGGCCGCCACCCGCAGCGTGTAGCGGCCGCGCGCGATCTTGCGCGTCGCTCTGAGGCTGCCGAGGCGGCCCTTCGCGTAGGTGCGGCCGCTTCTGACCAGGCGTGCGCCAGCCTTTGCGGAGCTGGCCCGCGCGCCGTACGTGACCGAGCAGGTCACTCTCTGCGACGAGCTGGAGCCGGTGACCTTGCACGTCACGAGCGCGTCGCGGCCGTTGGCGCCTCTGTCGCCCTTCGCGCCCACAGGGCCGACCGGGCCGAGCGGACCGGCCGGACCGGTCGCGCCGTCTCTGCCGTCGACGCCGTTGGTGCCGGCGGGACCGCCCGGACCGACGGGACCGGTGTCGCCCTTCTCACCCGCGTCGCCCTTGTCACCCTTCGGCCCCTGCGGGCCGGGCGTGCCGGTGCCGGGCTCCTCGGAGCCGGGCCCCTCGGCCGCCAGCAGCGCGGCCGTCTCGGCGCCGATCCGCTCCGCGGCGCTCTCGCCCAGCTCGCTCTCGTGCGCGGCGAGCAGTCTCGTCAGGCGACCCCAGCGGCGGTTGACGACCTCCGCCAGGAAGGCCGGGCGCAGCGCATTCGGGACGCCGCGGTTGACCGCGACGAGGTGCGAGAGGCCGGCGACCGACGGAACGACGACGAAGCTCGCGCTCGCCGTTCTCGTCGCGCCGCTGGCACCCGTGGTCGTCAACGTGACCGTGTGCGAGCCGAGCGCCAGCTCATCGGCGCGCACGATCGCGCCGTCGGCGATCGCGACGCCGTCGAGCTTCGTCTCCACCGCAGCGGCGGAGCCGGTGTCGAGCGAGATCGAGAAGCTGTCGCCGCGCCGCAGCTCCGCGCCGTCGACCGGCGCGAGGATCCCCGCTCTCACGACGCCGCCGTTGCCGGCCGCTCTGAGGCCCCACTCCCAGCCGGTCAGCTCGCCGGGCTTGTTCGTGATGATCCCGTCGACGCCCTCGTCGCGCATCCGCGCCCACTGCGCCGGGTCGTCGACCGTGTACGGCATCACCGCGATCGCAGCGGCGTTGAGCGCCGCGACGACCGCCGGCTTGCCTCTGATCGCATCCCAGCTCGGGTTGTACGCGACCACGTCGAGGTCTCTGGCGACGGCGACCGGATCGGCGTCGAGCGCGCCGCGCAGGATCGCCAGCTCGATGTCGGGGTTCGCCTCGCGGGCGTAGCGGATCACGTCGTCGCCGAAGCTCTGGATGATCGTGCGCTCGACCATCCCGGCGTCGACGACCTCCTGGACGATCCGCGCGACCTGCGCTCTGGTCTGCGGCGTCTTGATCTCCAGCAGGAAGTCGGCCGGGCTCAGCTTCACCTCGTTCATGAGGTTTCTGAGCGTCTCCATTCTCTGGCCTCTGTAGGCCGGGGCGAACCACGAGCCCGCGTCGAGCGTGTCGAGGTAGGTGCTCGTCAGCGCGGCCACGGCGCCGGTGCCGTCGGTGGTGCGGTCGACGGTGTTGTCGTGCGAGATGTACGGCACGCCGTCGGCGTTGGTGAGCACGTCGGTCTCGACCCAGTCGGCGCCGGCGCGGGCGCCGGCGGCGCTGGCCGCGAGCGTGTTCTCGGGCGCCAGCGACGAGTAGCCGCGGTGGGCGATGTTGCGCGGGTAGGCGCTGCCGTCGTTGGGCAGCACGTACGACGGTCTGTCGAGCTTGGTGACCTTGACGTCGTCGAACGACACTCTCGCGCCGTTGACGACGAAGCCGAGGCCGCCGTCGGGCGAGCGCAGCAGCGACTTCGTGCTCTGCACGAGCACGCCGTTGAACCACCACTCGCCGCGGTTGCCGTGCACGACGATTCTCACCTGCACGTCTCTGCCGGTGCCGGCGGCGGTCGGAGCGGCGGCGGCATTGGTGACGACCCACGCGTCGGTGGCCGTTCTCTGCGCGAACTCGGTGCCGTTGGCGGCGACGGTGTTGCTGCGCATCGCGGCGTGCTGCCACGGCGCTCTGCCGTCGGCCTGGATGTCGAGCGCGAGCGCCGTCCAGCGGTTGGCGTCGGCGACGGTGTCGAAGCGGACGGTCGCCTCGAACTGGAAGTCGCGCAGGTGCGGCCCGAAGGTGATGCGGCTCTGCTGCGAGCTGTTGGCCGAGACGCCGACGAGGCGGCCGCCGGCAATGCTCCAGCTGCCCTCGACGGCTCTCCAGCCGTCCGGGATTGCGGCACCGTCGAAGCTCTCGGTCAGAACGGTGACGGGCTCAGCCGTCGCGGCGGCCGGCAGCGTGCCGGCGATCCCGCCGACAGCGGCGAGCGCGCCCATGAGGGCGGCGATTCTGCGTCTGGACATGCGACTCCTGTGAGGGATGGGACGACGCGCGCCAACCTAGGAACGCCACCCGCGCAGGTTGTGACCGACGTGTCACGTTCGTGTGACTATGCTGCCGCCATGACTTTGCGTGGCGGGATCGACCTCGGCGGTACGAAGATCCAGACGGTCGTCGTCGACGACGACAACAGAGTGCTCGGCGAGGCCCGTCATCCGACCCCGTTGAAGGGCGGACCGCAGGACGTCGCCGACGCGATGGCGGCGGCGCTGCGCGAGGCGGCGAAGGCCGCGGGCGCCGAGGCCGGCGAGCTGGCCGGCGTCGGCGTCGGCTCGCCCGGCGCGATCGACGCGAGCGCCGGCTCCGTCGGCCAAGCGCGCAACCTGCCCGACTGGGAAGGCGTCTTCCCGCTCGCGCATGCGCTCTCCGACGCGCTCGACGACACCACCGTCAAGCTCGGCAACGACGTCTCGGTCGCGACCGACGCCGAGGTCGTGCTCGGCGCCGGCGTCGGCACCCGCTCGCTGCTCGGCGTCTTCTGGGGCACCGGCGTCGGCGGCGGCGTCGTGCTCGGCGGCAGAACGTGGGACGGCGAGGGCGCCGCCGGCGAGATCGGCCACATGGTCGTCAAGCAGGGCGGCCGCAAATGCCCCTGCGGCCGCCACGGCTGCATGGAGGCGTACGCCGGGCGCGGCGCGATGGAGGCGCACGCGCGCAAGCGTCACGACGACGGTGAGAAGACCGACCTCTTCCACCTGATGAAGAAGCACGACAGACCGCGCCTGACGAGCGGGATCTGGTCGCGCGCGCTGGCCTCCGGCGACAAGCTCGCGATCGAGATCGTCGACGAGGCGGTCGCCGCGATCGGCACCGCCGTCGCCTCGGCGGTCAACCTGCTCGATGTCGAGGTCGTGCTGATCGGCGGCGGTCTTGGGCTGCGGCTCGGCGAGGAGTACCGCGTGCGGATCCTCGAGGCGATGATGCCCCACCTCTTCAACGACGACCGCCCGCCGGACGTGCGGCTGGCGGCGCTCGGCGACCTCGGCGGCGCGATCGGCGCCGCGCTGCTCGTCGCCGACTGAGCCGCGGCCTCGGCTACGGCGCGTTCGGCGAGGCGCCGAACGCCTGCGCGCGCTGAGCTCTGGCGCCTACGGCGCGTTCGGCGCCGGGTCCTCGTTGCCGCGCTCGACGGGCGGCGGCGTGCCCTCGCCCTCGTAGTCGGTGTCGCTGTCGAGTTCGGGCGCTCCGGCCGTGATCATGTCGGGATCGTCGGGCGGATTGCTCGACTGCGCCTGACCCAGCGACGCCTCTCCGTGGCCGACGCGGTCGGCCCCTTCATGCGATCGGTTCATGCCCTGACGCTACCCGCGGGCGCGGGCCGACACGCGGCGGAACGAGCGGAGCGCCCGCTCCGGTTAACGAAACTCTAACCGGAGCGCACGCTCCCCTTGTGTTACGGTTCCGAACCGGATCAGCCACTCCGCTTACCTCAAGGACCTCTCACCGCATGTCATCTGCACCTGCCGCGCCCCCGCAGGCGTCGAAAGCCGAAACGAACCGCTGGGTCGTTCTCGTGCTCGTCTGCCTTGCCCAGTTCATGGTCGTGCTCGACGCGACGATCGTGAACGTCGCGCTGCCCTCGATACAGCACGACCTCGACTTCTCCCCGGCGAACCTCGCCTGGATCATCAACTCGTACACGCTGCTGTTCGGCGGCTTCCTGCTGCTCGGCGGCCGCGCCGCCGACCTCTTCGGCCGCAAGCGCGTCTTCCTCGCCGGCGTCACGCTCTTCAGCCTCGCTTCAGCGCTCTGCGCGCTGGCCGAGTCGCAGGGGATGCTGATCGCCTTCCGCGGCCTCCAGGGCCTCGGCGCGGCGCTCGTCTCGCCGGCTGCGCTCTCGATCATCATGACCACGTTCAGAGAGGGCGCCGAGCGCACCAAGGCGCTCGCCGCCTGGGGCGCGATCGCCGCCTCCGGCTCGGCCTTCGGCCTGCTGCTCGGCGGCGTGCTGACCGAGTCGATCTCGTGGGAGTGGATCTTCCTCGTCAACGTGCCGATAGGCATCGCCGCGTTCGTCGCGTCGCTGCGTCTGATCCCCGAGTCCAAGGGTGACGGGGCGACCGGCTTCGACCTCTTCGGCGCGCTCTTCGTGACCGGCGGCGTCGTCGCGATCGTCTACGCGATCGTGAGAGCCGAGCAGGACGGCTGGGGCTCCACCACGACGCTCGGCTTCGGCGCGCTCGGCATCGCGCTGCTGATCGCCTTCGTGCTCGTCGAGCGCGTCCACAAGCACCCGCTCGTGCGGCTCGGCATCTTCAAGACGCGCTCGCTGTCGACCGCCAACGGCGTGATGGTGCTGGCGATGGCCGGCATGTTCGCGATGTTCTTCTTCGCGACGATCTACGTGCAGGAGGTGCTCGGGTACTCGCCGATCAAGGCCGGTCTCGCCTTCCTCCCGTTCACCGTCGGCATCATCGGCGGCTCGATCGCCGCGCAGCAGCTGATCCCGCGGATCGGCGTCAAGCGGCAGATCCTGATGGGTCTCTTCCTCGCCGCCATCGGCCTGCTGCTGATGACGCGGATCACGCCGGAAGGCGGCTACGTGACCGAGCTGCTGCCGGCCGTGATCGTGCTCGCGATCGGCATGGGCACGACCTTCGTGCCGCTGACGCTGCTGGCGACGACGAACGTCGACGAACACGACGCCGGACTCGCCTCCGGCCTCTTCAACACGTCGCAGCAGGTCGGCGGTGCGCTCGGCCTCGCGATCCTCTCGACGTTCGCGACCTCGCGCACCGAGGGCCTGCTCGACGACGGCGTCGCGGCCAGCCAGGCGCTGGTCGACGGCTACCACCTCGCGTTCCTGATCGGCGCGATCTTCATGGCCGTCGGCGCGGTCGCGGTGACGCTGCTGATCCGCAGCAGAGACACCGCCGCGATCAACGCCCAAGACCCCGCCGCCGT
Source organism: Conexibacter sp. (assembly GCA_035473605.1). Lineage (GTDB taxonomy): Bacteria > Actinomycetota > Thermoleophilia > Solirubrobacterales > Solirubrobacteraceae > Conexibacter. The sequence continues at coordinate 9,344 of DATIOB010000048.1, read as the reverse complement.
CGCGATGGCGCACTGACCCGGTCCATACAGGAGCCGACCCCGGTATCGTCGAACACGACTGACGCGATGGCGACCGTCGACACGACACCCAGCGGCGATGCGCAGCGGACGCAGCGGGCTGACGCGCGCCGCAACCGCGAGCGCATCCTCGCCGCCGCCTCCGAGGCGTTCGCCGAGGAGGGCTTCGACGTCGGCGTGGCGGAGATCGCCCGCCGCGCCGGGGTCGGCACCGGCACCCTCTTCCGCCACTTCCCGACGAAGCTGGAGCTGGAGGTCGCGGTCGTCATGCAGCGCAAGCAGGAGATGCGCGAGGCCGTCGAAACCGCGCTCGCCGAGCCTGACTCGTGGGCCGGCTTCGCGGGGCTGATGACGGCGAGCCTCGAAATGACCGCCAACGACCGCTGCATCGCCCAGGTCGCCCGCCCCGAGCTGCTCGCGGACGAGCGCATGAGAGCGCTTCACCGCGAGATGCTGGAGGGGATCGAGCAGGTGCTCGCACGCGGCCGCGCCGACGGCGTCATCCGCGGCGACCTCGCCGCGGAGGACATCCCCGTCCTGACGACGGCGATCGGCGCGACGATGCAGCGCTACAGCCAGGCTCGTCCCGACCTCTGGCGCCGCTACCTCGGCGTCGTGCTCGACGGCCTGCGTGCCGACGGCGCCGTCCCGCTGTCGCCCGGCCCGCCGGACATGGACGTGATCGGCCAGGGCTGCGCCGCGCCGGTCGAGCCCGTCGCGCCGCCGGTCGAGCAGCGCCGCCCGGCCGCCTAGCGCGAGCCGCCCGCCGCGCCAGCGGCCGTCGGAGCGCTCGCGAACGCGAGCAGCGACGTCGCGCCGAGCGCGCAGACCACGAGCGCCAGCGGCAGCGCCGTCGCGCTGCCGGCGATCCCCACCAGCGGCGCCGCCGCGCCGCCGATCGCGAACTGCGCCAGCCCCAGCAGCCCTGAGGCGCTGCCGGCCGCGCGCGGATGGTCGGCGAGCGCGAGCGCGGCGGCGTTCGGCCCGGTCAGGCCGATGCTGGAGACGATCGTGAAGAAGGCGATCAGCACGACCGCCAGCGGCGCGTCGAGCAGGATCGCGACCAGCAGCAGGAGCGCGCCGGATACGCCGATCGTCAGCCCCGCCCACATCAACGTGCGCGGCGGGTGGCGGCCGACGAGCCGGCCGCCGACCTGCGCCAGCAGCACGATCCCGAGCGCGTTGACCGCGAACGCGACGCTGAAGAGCTGCGGCGAGAGGCCGTAGATCTCCTGCACGACGAAGGGCGAGCCGGCGATGTAGCAGAACATCATCGCGCTCGAGAGGCCGAACGCGAGCGTCACCGCGACGAAGGCGCGGTCGCGCAGGAGCGTCCCGAACAGCCCCAGCGTCGCGGCCAGGCCGCCGCCGTGACGGCGCTCGCGCGGCAGCGTCTCGGGCAGGAGCCGCCAGGCGACGAGCAGCAGCGCGAGGCCGATCAGCGCCAGCAGCCAGAAGATCCCGCGCCAGTCGGTCACGCTCAGCAGCTGCCCGCCGAGCAGCGGCGCGACGATCGGCGCGAGCCCGTTGACGAGCACCAGCAGCGCGAAGACGCGCGCGGCGGCGGCACCGCTGTGGAGGTCGCGCACGACCGCGCGCGAGATCGCGATCCCGGCCGCGCCGGCGGCGCCCTGCAGCAGCCGCAGCGGGATCAGCAGCCAGATCGACGGCGCCAGCGCGCAGAGCGCGCTCGCGAGCGCGTAGAGCGCCAGGCCGATCAGCAGCGGCCGGCGGCGCCCGTGCGCGTCGCTGAGCGGGCCGGCGACGAGCTGGCCGACGGCCAGCCCGACCATGCAGGCGGTCAGCGTCAGCTGGGCGGCCGAGGCGGAGCTGCCGAGGTCCTCGGCCAGGTCGGGCAGCCCCGGCAGGTACATGTCGAGCGACAACGGGCCGAAGGCGCTGAGCGCGCCGAGCACGACGATCAGGGTGCGCTCGCGCGGCAGTCTCGACGCCATCGCGGGGACGGTAGCGGCGCCTCCAAGTGTGAGCGGCGTCACATTCCGGACCAAAAGGTTCGTGATCTAATCTTTCGCCACCGAAAGACCTCCTAGCGTCAGGCCCCGATGCCCCCCTCTCCCACCGCCCCGGCGGCGGCCTCACGCGGCGGAATCCCGTCGCACGTGTGGCCGATCGCCATCGTCGTGATCCTCGGCATGGTCATGTCCGTGCTGGACACGACGATCGTCAACGTCGCCCTCCAGGACCTCTCCGTCGAGCTGAACTCGTCGCTCGACGACATCCAGTGGATCGTCACCGGCTACATGCTCGCGCTCGCCGCCGTGATCCCGATCACCGGCTGGGCGGCGACGCGCTACAGCGCCCGCAAGCTCTACATCACCTCGCTCGTGCTGTTCACGCTCGGCTCGCTGCTGTGCGGGCTGGCGTGGTCCTCCGGCTCGCTGATCGCCTTCCGCATCCTGCAGGGGATCGGCGGCGGCATGCTCGCCCCGATCGGCCAGATGATCCTCGTCAGAGCGGCCGGGCCGAGAAACCTGCCGCGGATCATGGCCGCGATCGGCATCCCGATCATCCTCGCGCCGGTCTTCGGCCCGACCCTCGGCGGCCTGCTGATCGAGCACGCCGGCTGGCAGTGGATCTTCCTCATCAACCTGCCGGTCGGCATCGCGGCCGTCGTCGCGGCCGTCAAGCTGCTGCCGCACGACACGGGCGACTCCGCCGCCGGCAAGGTCGACGCGCTCGGCCTCGTGCTCGTGACGCTCGGCGTCGTGGGGATCACCTATGGCCTGGCGCAGAGCGGCAGCGCCGGATCGCTGACCGCCACCAGCGTGCTGCTGCCGCTCGGCGCCGGCATCGTGCTCGTCACCGCCTTCGTCCTGCACGCGCTGCGGATCCCGAGACCGCTGCTGGACATGCGGCTCTACGCCAACAAGGCGTTCGCGGCGGCGTCGCTGACGACCTTCTGCCTCGGCGCCGCGCTCTTCGGCGCGATGATCCTGATGCCGCTCTATTTCCAGACGGTGCGCGGCGAGGACGCGGTCGCGACCGGCCTGCTGCTGATCCCGCAGGGCCTCGGCGCCGCCGTCGCGATGGCCGCCTCCGGCCGCGCGACCGAGCGCCTCGGCGGCGGCATGACGGCGCTGATCGGCGGCATCATCACCGTCGTCGCGACGATCCCGTTCGTGCTGATCGGCGGCGAGACCTCGTTCGTGCTGCTGGCGGCGGCGATGGTCTTCCGCGGCTTCGGCATCGGCATGTCGATGATGCCGTCGATGACCGCCGCCTTCAGCGTCCTGCGACCCGACCAGGTCAACCACGCGACGCCCCAGCTCAACGTCGTGCAGCGGGTCGGCGGCTCGATCGGCACGGCGATACTGTCGGTCGCGCTCGAGAGCCGGATCCGCGACGCCGGTGCCTCGGCGACCCCGGCCGCGCTCGCCGACGCCTTCGGCGAGACGTACGTGATCGTGCTGATCGTGACCGTCGTCGCGCTGCTGCCGACGCTGCTGCTGACGATCGTCGAGCGGCGCGCCCGCGCCGAGCACCGCGCCCACGAGATCCCGCTGGAGACGAAGATCGAGCTGGAGGCCGAAGCCGCATGAGCCGCGAGGCGCGCGCGGGCGCCGGCGACGTCCCCGACGAGCTGCGCGCCGCTTTCGGCGACCTGATGCGCGCCGACCGGCGGCTGCGCAGCCGCGACCCGAAGCGGCCAGGCGCGCTCTCCTACGCGCAGGTGCGCGCGCTGCTGCTGCTCGACGCCGACGAGGAGGCGACCGCCGGCCAGCTCGCGAAGGCCGCCGACCTGACGCCGGCGAGCGTCACCGCGCTGCTCGACCAGCTCGAGCAGCAGGGGATGGTGCAGCGCCGTCGCAGCGACGAGGACCGCCGCGTCGTCGTCGTCTCGCTGACGCCGCGCGGCAGCGAGCTGCTGGAGCAGAAGCGCGCGACGTGGCGGCGCTGCTGGCAGGAGGCGCTCAGCGACCTGCCTGAGCGCGACATCGTCGCCGCCGCGACAGTGATGCGGCGGATGGCGCGGATGTTCGACGCCTTCTAGGCCCGCCGCTCAGGCGTGCGCCAGCGCCGCCGCGTCGGCGAAGACCTGCTCCAGCTCGGTGACGTGGTCGACGACGACCTCCCCGGCAGCCCATCTGCGCCCCGCGACCGCGAGCCGGTGCCGCGCCGCCTCGTCGCGCACGAGCGCCTCGATCTGTCCGCGCCAGTCGCCGTCGGCGACCAGCCGGCCGCCCTGCTCCTCGCCCATCCAGGCGTAGTCACCGACCGGCGAGGCGAGCCACGGGACACCCGCCGCCGCGTACTCCTTCAGCTTGATGTTCGAGCGCGTGCGGTTGAACGGGACGTCGGCGAGCGGGGCGATCAGCACGTCGCAGCGCGCCATCAGGCGCGGCAGTGCGTCGTACGCCTGCCACGGCTCGTGCTCGTAGCGACGGCTGGAGATCCCCATGTCCAGACCTATCGCGAGCAGTCTCACGTGCAGGTGCTGCTCCAGCAGACGCGCGAAGACCTCGCGCAGGCCGAGCTGCTCGAAATCCCACGAGTGCTCCTGCATGCAGGCCCAGCCGATCGTCAGACCGCGCTCGGGCAGCGTGCGGGGACGCTCGAAGGTCGGCGGCAGCATGTTCTCGACGACCCGCACCTCGCGCGCACCGGCGGCGCTGTAGCGCTCGGCCAGCTCGTCGGTCGGCACGGTCACGAGATCGGCGAGCTTCAGCATCGCCAGCTCGCCGGCGCGCCACTGCTGCGCCGCGATCCCTCTCAGCGCGTCGTCGACCGGATGGCCCTGCGGCGCCGAGACGGCGTCGAAGTCGTTGTCCCACACGACCGCGACGCCGGCCGCCTTCAGCTGTCTGACGAGCTGTCGCATCGGCGGATGCGTCAGCCGGAAGATCTGCACGACGTCGGAGCCGAGCAGCGGCCCCGGGTCGCCGACGGCGTTGCGCTCCTCGATGTGAACCCGGTGACCCTCCAAGGCGAGGGCCTGCATCGGGATGAAGGCACGATAGAGCGAGCTGGGCGCCCCCTCAGGCACCAGCGAGACGATCTGCATGGTTGCGAGCTTGCCGACCTCGCACCAATTAAGCAAGCGGTCGGTTGGAGGACCGTGGTCGGTCGTTCAGGCCGGACCAGCGGTCTGCGTCTGCGTGATCGCGTCCTGCAACACGCTCTCCCACTCCTCCACGTGATGCGCGATCGTCTCCCGTTGGGACCAGGTTCCGGCCGCCTGCGCGAGGCGCCTGCGGAGCGCGCCGTCGGTGACGAGCCGATCCAGCGCCTCCAGCCACCCGTCGTCGGGGACGAGCATTCCGCCTTCGTCGGCGCCCATCCCGGCGTACGGCCCTATCGGTGAGGCGAGCCACGGCACGCCCATCGCCGCGTACTCCTTCAACTTCACGTTCGAGCGAGAGCGGTTGAACGGGATGTCCGCCAGCGGCGCGAGCGCGAGATCGAACTGCGAGAGCAATGCAGGCAGCTCCCCATACGGGGTTATCGTGATGTGCCGGTAGCGCGGATGGTCGAACGCGAGGTTGAGCCCTACCGTCGTCAGAACGACTTCGGGACGGCGTTCGAGCAGCGCTTGGAATGTCTCCCGCAATCTCAGGAGCTCATAGTCATGGCGATGTTCGAGCGCCGCGAGCCAGCCGATCGAGACACCGCGCCGCGGCAGCCTCCTAAGCGGCGGAACGAAGCGGTCGGGCAGGTAATTCTCGATCACGCGGACGTCGGCACCGCTGCGCTCTCGAAAACGGTCGGCGAGCGCCTCGCTCGGCGCGGTGACGATGCTCGCCATTCGCATCATACGCGTCATGTCCGCGAGCTGACGCTGACCGGACAACCCGCCAACCCGCTTGTAGCCGACGTTGTTCTTCGGTATGGACGTGAGGTCGTCGTCGTTGTCCCAGACGATCGGCACGCCCTCCGCGCGCAACAGTCTCGCGAGCCGCAGCATCGGCTCGTGGTAGCAGCGCCACATGTGGATGACGTCGAAGTCGAGGAAGCGCCGCGGGTCCGGCACCGCGTTGCGCTCCTCGACATGGACCTGATGACCACGCTGGGCGAGCGCCTCCATCGGGATCAACGAGCGATAAATCGAGTTGACTTGACCTTCGATGATCAATGACGCGACACGCATGGGTGCCAAGCATGCACATGTGGGCGCCGTTAAGCAACGTCCGACGTGTCCGCTGCGCGCCGCTCGTTCAGTCGCGCAACTGCTGACCGGCGAGCCCTTCGAGCACCTCGACGACGGCGGCGAAGTCCTGCTCGCCGAGGCCGCGGCCGACGCCGGCGCTGAGCAGCTCACCCGCCGTCGCGGCCGCCGGGAACGGCACGCCCAGCTCACGGCCGGCGTCGAGCGCCAGGTCGACGTCCTTCAGCAGGTGCTCGAGCTTGAACAGCGGCGTGAAGTCGCCGGTCAGCATCGGCGCCGCCTTCAGGTCGACCATGCGCGAGCCGCCGGCGCTTCTCGGCAGCACCTCGACCATCCGCTCCAGGTCGACGCCGGCGCGCCGGCCGACCAGCAGCGCCTGCGCAAGCGCGGTCACGTTCGCGGCCGCGAGCGCGTTGCTCAGGACCTTGACCGTCTGCCCGTGGCCGACCGGTCCGACGTGCACGATCGTCTCGCTGAGCGCGTCGAGCACCGCGCGACCCTGCGCGAGGTCGGCGTCGCTGCCGCCGACCATCGTCGTCAGCGTGCCGTCGGCCGCCTTCGGCGCCGAGCCGGTGACCGGCGCGTCGAGGAAGCCGACCCCGCGCTCGCCCAGGCGCGCGGCGATCGAACGCGCCTCGCTCGGGGCGATCGTCGACATGTCGATGCAGAGCAGGCCGTCGCGCGCGTCCTCGACGACGCCGCCGTCGCCGAGCAGCACCTGCTCGACCTGCGCGCCGTCGACGACGATCGAGACGATCACGTCGCAGCGCTCGCCGAGGTGCGACGGCGTCGCGGCGACGTGGCCGCCGTGCTCGTCCGCCCACGCCTCGGCTCTCGCCCGCGTGCGATTCCAGACGGTCACCTCGAAGCCGGCGCGGCGCAGCACCGCCGCCATCCGCGCGCCCATGATCCCGAGGCCGATGAATCCGACGTGTTCCATGCGCCCGAGCCTAGTCGTTCACGATCGCCGCGGACGCGTCGTCGCGGGATCGCTCACGGCAGCCCGCGGCCGCCGCGCGCGCCGGTCGCGAGGCCGAGCTCCTCGGCCGCGTCGGCGAGCATCACCGGCAGCCGCCCGGCCCCGCCGATCGCCGCCGCCTCGACCGCCGCGGTGACGTGCAGGTGGCGGCCGTAGCTGAGCGTGCTGAGCGTCAGCGCGTGCTCGTCGTGCAGCGGCGCGACCGGGAAGAGCGCGCGCACGTTGGCGCCGCCGACGTGCAGCGCCCGCTGCGGCCCGCGCGCGCTCGGGATCGTCAGGTTGCAGAGCCGCGCGCCGATCGCCAGCCGCGTCGGCAGCTCCTCGGGCGGGCCGGCGAGCAGCGTCGGCGGGCGTGCCGGAAGCGCGTCGCCGCCGCCCTCTCCGCGCCGCGGCCGCCGTGCCGTCCCCATCGTCGCGTGGATCGCGCGCAGGCGGGCGGCCGGGTTGCGCTCGGAGACCGGCAGCTCGACGACCGCGCACGGCTCCTCGCCGAGCAGCGTGTGCTCGCCGAGGTCGACCGGCACGAGCGCGCGCAGGTCGGCCGGCTCCTCGCCGGCGGCCAACGCGACGCGCCGCAGCGCGCCCGCGGCGATCGCGAGCACGACGTCGTGCAGCTCGGTGGCGCTGCGCTCGGCGATCCGCTGCAGCCGCCCCAGCTCCAGCCGCGCGGTCACGAGCGTGCGCGCGGCGCCGCTCGCGCCGCCGGCGTTGAGGTAGGACGGCGGCGCCGGCGCCAGCAGGCCCTCGGTGCGGGCGTAGGCGGCGCGCCGCATCGTCGCGCCGATGCGGCCGTGGTCGCGGCGCGCGGCGGCGAGCGCTCCGAGACGGTGGGCGGTGCGGAACTCGCCGAGCGCCAGCGCGTCGTCGTGCGCAGGGCCGAGCCGCTCGCCCGGCACGGCCTCAGGACCGTCGAAGACGAGGTCGCGCAGCGTGCTCGTCGTCTCCCCGGCGCAGAGCGCGCGGTGTGCCGCGCCGACGATCGCGGCGCCGCCGGCGCGCGTGCGCGGCACGACCAGCACGCGCCACAGCGGCCGCTCGCGCGCGAACCGCTGCGCGAGGAAGCCGTCGAGGACGGCGCGCAGCTCCTCCTCGCCGCCGACCGCGCGGTCGCAGACCTCGACGTGGCGCTCGACGGCGAAGCTCGGATCGTCGCGCCAGACGAGCTGGCCGCTGTGCGCGTCGGCGCGCGCGACGACGTGACGGAAGCGCGGTGTCCGCTCCAGCCGCTGCGCGACCCGCTCGCGCAGCGCGCCGACGTCGAGCGGCGCGCCGCCGGCGCCGGCATCGACGCGCGCGACCCAGCCGACATGCATCTGGCCGGCCCGGGACTCCAGCTGCAGCAGCGCCGCGCTGATCGAGGAGACCTGCTCCATTGCACAAATCTTGTGGTGGAACGCCCGCCCGCGGTAGCGCCCGACGGACAACTGCCATCCGCAGGACTGTTCCAGCTGGACGAAGTTCCCCAACGCGGCCGATTCCGAGGGTATGGTCAGACCAAATGCGAATCCTCATCGTCGGGACCGGCGGCGTCGGCGCCGCAGCGGCCGCAATCGCGCAGCGCCGCAGCTTCTTCTCCCACATGGTCCTCGCCGACGTCGACCGTGAGCGCGCGCAGGCGGTCGCCGACCGGCTCGGCGAGCCCGACCGCTTCAGCGCCGCGCAGGTCGACGCCTCCGACCAGGCCGCGCTCGTCGCGCTGATGCGCGAGAGCAGAGCCGACGCCGTCCTCAACGCCTGCGACCCGCGCTTCAACGAGCCGATCTTCTTCGCCGCGCAGGAGGCCGGCCCGACCTACCTCGACATGGCGATGACGCTCTCCGAGCGCCATCACGAGCAGCCGTTCGAGCGCACCGGCGTGATGCTCGGCGACGTCCAGTTCGCCGCGTCGGAGGCGTGGGAGGAGCAGGGCCAGCTGGCGCTCTGCGGGATCGGCGTCGAGCCCGGCCTCTCCGACGTCTTCGCCAGATACGCGCAGGACCACCTCTTCTCCGAGATCGACGAGGTCGGGATCCGCGACGGCGCCGACCTCGAGGTCGAGGGCTACGAGTTCGCGCCGACCTTCTCGATCTGGACGACGATCGAGGAGTGCCTCAACCCGCCGCTGATCTGGGAGCGCGAGCGCGGCTGGTTCACGACCGCGCCGTTCTCGGAGCCGGAGGTCTTCATCTTCCCCGAGGGGATCGGCGAGATCGAGTGCGTCAACGTCGAGCACGAGGAGGTCGC
>DATIOB010000047.1:0-2538 GCA_035473605.1 Conexibacter sp. | reverse complement strand
GCAGTTGCGGCCGGTGCGCAGGATCAGCAGCTCGCGCTGCTCGAAGGAGAAGGCGCTGCGCACCAGCAGCTGGCGGCCGAGCAGCACCCACGGCTTGAACTGCACCGGGTTGCGCGCGACGGTCGTGAAGAGGTTCAGCTCGGCCATCGTGGTGGCGCCCAGCGGCGAGCCGGCGCCGAGGTCGGCCTCCAGCAGCGGCGCGACCGCGGGGTCCCACTCGGCGCGCGGCTGGGGCGGGATGCGGGGTTCGCTCGTCATCGCTCAGTCCATCCGCAGGCCGCCGTTGACGTCATAGGTCGCGCCGGTCGTGAAGGCGGCCTCGGGCGAGGCCAGCAGCACGATCGCGTGCGCGACGTCGGCCGGCGCGCCGAGCCGGCCCAGCGGCACCGCCCGCTCCAGCGACGCGCGCGCGGCCGCCGTCAGGTTGGCCGTGATCGCCGTCTGCACGGGACCGGGCGAGACCGCGTTGACGCGGATCCCGTCGGGCGCGAGCAGCTTCGCGAACGAGCGCGTGATCGCCAGCACGGCCGCCTTGCTGGCGGCGTAGTGGACGCTGGTCGTGATCGCGCCGACCTGCCCGGCGAGCGAGGCGACGTTGACGATCGCGCGGTCGCCGGCGGCGGCGCGCAGCAGCGGCACGGCGTGACGGATCGCGAGGAAGGTGCCGCGCGCGTTGGTCTCCAGCACCTCGTCCCAGCCGTCAGGGGAGATCTCCTCCCAGCCGGTGTAAGGGCAGGTGCCGGCGTTGTTGACGAGGCCGTCGAGGCGGCCCCAGCGCTCGCCGACCTCGGCCAGCAGCCGCTCGACGGCGGCCGGGTCGCGCAGGTCCAGCGGCGAGGCGAGCGCCTCGCCGCCGTGCGCGGCGCAGGCGGCGCGGGTCGCCTCGGCGCCGGCCGCGTTGCCGCTCCAGGTGATCCAGAGGTCGTCGCCGCGGGCGGCCAGCAGCTGCGCGGTCTGCGCGCCGATGCCGCCCGAGGCGCCGGTGACGAGGAGCTTGCGTCGGGGTCTCATCGGGTCCTCTCGCCGGCGCGCGGCGCGCCGGGGTTGACGATCGTGGGCACGGGGCGGCCCGCGAGGAAATCGGCGACCTGCTCGGCCGCTCGCCGCGGCAGCTCCGCCAGCGCGGCCGGCGAGTACCACGCCGAGTGCGGCGTCAGCAGCAGGTTCGGCAGCGCGCGCAGCGGACTGCCGGGCGGCAGCGGCTCCTGCTCGAAGACGTCGAGCGCGGCCTGCGCGAGGTGGCCGTCGGCGAGCGCGGCGGCGAGCGCGGCCTCGTCGACGAGGCCGCCGCGGCAGGTGTTGACGACGACGCCGCCCGGGCGCATCCGCGCGAGCGCGGCGGCGTCGATCAGGTGGTGCGTGGCCGCTGTCAGCGGCACGTGCAGGCTGAGCACGTCGGCCTCCTGCAGCGCCTGCTCGAAGCCGACCGGCTGGTGACCGGCGGCGGCGATCGCGGCGGCCGGCGCATGCGGGTCGTGGACGAGCACGCGGAAGCCGAGCGCGGCGGCGTGGGCGGCGACGAGCGAGCCGATGCGCCCGTGGCCGAGGATCGCGACCGTCGTCTGCGACGGCCGGATCGCGCCCGGGCCGTCGCCGATCGCCGACCAGCTGCCGGCGCGCACGGCGCGGTCGAGCTGCGGCAGCCGGCGCGTCGTCGCCAGCAGCAGCGCGAGCGTGTGCGCGGCGACCTCCTCGACGCAGTAGTCGGGCATGTTCGCGACGGCGACGCCGCGCGCGGTCGCGGCCGCGACGTCGATCATGTCGTAGCCGATCCCGAGCCGGCTGACGAAGCGCAGCCGCGGCAGCCGCGCCAGCACGACGGCGTCGATCGGCGCCCACTGCACGATCAGCGCGTCGGCCTCGGCCGCGACGGCGATCACGTCGGCGGCGCTGGCGCAGTGCTCGCGGCGGACCTCCAGCCCGGCGGCGTGCAGGGGCGCGAGCAGCGCCGCGTCGTCGCCGAGGTCGGCGTCGGTCACGACGACCAGCGGCGCGCTCATCGCGCACCCCCGGAGGCCGCCGCGGCCGTGGAGCCGGCGACGGCGCCGGCGCTGCGCCGCAGGCGCGCGGCGGCGGTCTCGACGTGGCGGGTCATCGCGGCCCGCGCGACGGCGGCGTCGCCGCCGGCGATCGCCTCGATCAGCTGCTCGTGGGCGGCGGCGTGGCGCTCCAGCTCGTCGGCGCCGAGCGCGGCCGTGGCGGCGCGCAGGAAGGCGGTGATCCGGCGCCTGAGCTGGCCGGCGAACTCGCTCAGCAGGTCGTGGTCGGCGTGCCTCCACAGCAGCTCGTGGAACTGCTGGTCGAGGTCGAGCAGCCGCTGCACGTCGCCGGCGGCGGCGGCCGCGCGCATCGCCGCGACCTGGGCGCGCAGCTCCGCGACCAGCTCCGGGGTCAGCCGCTCCTGCACGCGGGCGACGACGAACTGCTCCAGCAGCACGCGCAGCGTCGACAGCTCCGTCAGCTCCTTCTCCGTCAGCGTCGCCACGCGCGCGCCGCGGCGCGGCAGGCGCTCCACGAGGCCGGCGTCGGCGAGCCGCG
>DATIOB010000046.1:0-16124 GCA_035473605.1 Conexibacter sp. | reverse complement strand
TGCTGATCGACGAGGGCACGTTCACCGAGCTCGGCATCCACGCAGGCATCCACTTCGCGGTGCGCGGGCTGGAGGGCAAGGAGGCGCCGGCCGACGGCGTGATCACCGGCTACGGCAAGGTCGACGGGCGGATGGTCGCCGTCTGCGCCTATGACTTCACCGTGATGGCCGGCTCGATGGGCATGACCGGCGAGATCAAGGTGACGCGCCTGCGCGAGCTGGCGCTCTCCAAGCGGATCCCGTTCATCTGGCTGCTCGACTCGGCCGGCGCGCGGATCCAGGAGGCGGTCGGCTCGCTCTTCGCCGGCTCGGGCTACCTCTTCCGCGAAGAGGTCGTGATGAGCGGCGTGATCCCGCAGATCGCCGCGCTGATGGGGCCGTGCGCCGCCGGCACCGCCTACATCCCCGGCCTCGCCGACTTCGTCCCGATGGTCAAGGGGCGCGGCTCGATGGCGCTCGCCGGCCCGCACCTCGTGCGCGCCGCGGTCGGTGAGGACGTGACGCAGGAGGAGCTGGGCGGCTCGCGCGTGCACTGCCGCAAGTCGGGCGTCGGGGACCTCGAGGTCGCCGACGACGAGGAGTGCATCCTGCGCATCAAGCAGTACCTCTCCTACATGCCGCAGCACTGCGAGGCGCCCGTGCCGGTGCGCGCGAGCAGCGACCCGGTCGACCGCATGGACGACGACCTGCTCGACGTGCTGCCGGAGTCCAACCGCAAGCCGTACGACATGTACGAGGTGATCCGGCGGATCGTCGACGACGGCGAGTACTTCGACATGAAGCCGCAGTGGGCGAAGACGCTGATCACCTGCTTCGCGCGCTTCGGCGGGCGGCCGGTCGGGATCGTCGCCAACCAGCCCAAGCAGCTCGGCGGGATCCTCGACATCAACTCGGCCGACAAGGCCGCGCGCTTCGTCAACCTCTGCAACGCGTACGGGATCCCGCTGCTGTTCCTGCAGGACGTGCCCGGCTTCATGGTCGGCACGAAGGTCGAGGCCGAGGGGATCATCCGCCACGGCGCGAAGATGCTCTACGCGGTCGCCAACGCGACCGTCCCGAAGATCACGGTCGTCGTGCGCAAGGCCTACGGCGCCGGCTACTACGTGATGTGCGGCAAGGCGTACGAGCCCGACCTGATCGTCGCCTGGCCGAGCGCCGAGATCTCCGTCATGGGGGCCGAGGGCGCGGTCGAGATCGTGATGCGCAGAGCGGTCGAGGCGGCGGACGATCCGGCTGCCAAGAGAGCCGAGCTGGTCGCCGCGTACAAGAGAATCATCGACGTCTACGTCGCCGCCAAGAACGGCATGATCGACGACGTGATCGACCCGCGCGAGACGCGCCCGACGATCATCAGAGCGCTCGAGATGGCCGAGGGCAAGCGCGTCGAGCGGCCCTGGAAACGACATGGAGTGGTGCCGGTATGAGCCTCGAGGATCCCGTCATCGTCACCTGCTCGATCTCGGGCGCGATCGCCAACCGCGACCAGTGCGCGGCGATCCCGTACACGCCGGCCGAGTACGCGGCCGAGGCGCGGCGGGCGGTCGACGAGGGCGCGTCGATGATCCACATCCACGCGCGCACGCCGGACGGCACGCCCTCCTACGAGATCGAGGACTTCCGCGCGATCACGGACGCGATCCTGGCCGAGGTCGGCGACGTCGTGATCAACTTCTCGACCGGCGCGCTCGGGGTCTCGCCGGAGAAGCGGATCGCCTATCTGCGCGCGCTCAAGCCCGACGTCGCCGCGCTCAACATGGGCTCGATGAACTACGCGAAGTACTCCAGAAGACGCAGAGACTTCGTCTTCCACACCGTCTTCGAGAACAGCTTCGAGACGATCATCACGCTGCTGAGAGCGATGAACGAGGAGGGCATCAAGCCCGAGCACGAGTGCTTCGACACCGGCCACATCGCCAACCTCGACCCGCTGCTGGACATGGGGATCCTCAGAGCGCCGCTGCAGATCTCGTGCGTGATGGGCGTCACCGGCGGCATCCGTCCGACCGCGCGCAACCTCGCGCACATGGCCGAGAACGTCCCCGGCGGACCGGACGGTGAGAACGAGTGGGGCGTGATCGGGATCTCGCGCGACCAGTGGACGCTGATCGCGACCGCGCTGACGCTCGGCGGCAACGTGCGCGCCGGCCTGGAGGACAACTTCTACCTCCCCGACGGCACGATGGCGCGCTCCAACGGCGACCTGATCGCGCAGGCGGCGCGGATGGCGCAGGACGTCGGGCGGCGCGTGGCGACGGTGGAGGAGGCGCGCACCATGCTCGGCGTCCCCAAGCGCGAGCGGGTCTCCGCATGAGCGGTCCGCTGACGGGCCTCAAGGTGCTCGACCTCTCGCGGCTGCTGCCGGGGCCGTTCTGCTCGCTGCTGCTGGCCGACCTCGGCGCCGAGGTGCTGAAGGTCGAGGACACCGGCATGGGCGACTACGTGCGCTGGTCGCCTCCGTACGTCGAGGGGGTCGAGGACTCGGCCAGATCGGCGCTCTTCCTCGCGCTCAACCGCAACAAGCGCTCGATCCGGCTCGACCTCAAGTCCGATGAAGGGAAAGCCGTACTGCTGCGGCTCGTACGTGAATACGACGTGCTGCTGGAGTCGTTCCGGCCCGGCGTGCTCGACCGCCTCGGCGTCGGCTACGACCGCCTCAGAGAGGAGAATCCCGGCCTTGTCTACTGCGCGATCAGCGGCTACGGCCAGGACGGGCCGCTGCGCGACCGCGCCGGCCATGACATGAACTACCTCGGGCTCGGCGGGATGCTGGCGCTGACCGGCGAGGCCGGCGGTCCGCCGGCGCAGAACGCTGGGCAGGTCGCCGACGTCGGCGGCGGGGCGCAGATGGCGGCGATCGGGATCCTCGCCGCGCTGCGCGAGCGCGACCGCTCCGGCGAGGGCCAGCTGGTCGACATCTCGATGACCGACGGCGCGCTGTCGTGGCTGGCGATGCTGGCCGCGCAGCAGCTCAACGACCCGGCCGGCGCGCCGCTGCGCCGCGGCGGCCTGCCGTTGTCGGGCTCGCTGCTCTGCTACCGCCCGTACGCCTGCGCCGACGGCTGGGTGACGCTCGGCGCGCTGGAGCCGAAGTTCTGGCAGGCATGGTGCCGCGGCGTCGGCCGCGAGGACCTGATCGAGCGCCAGTTCGAGCCGCCGGGATCGGACGCGCACCGCGAGGTCGAGGGGATCTTCGCCGCGCGCACGCGCGACCAGTGGCAGGCGTTCGCGGCCGAGCACGACTGCTGCATGGAGCCGCTGCTGGAGCTGGAGGAGGCGCTCGACTCCGAGCTGGTGAGAGCGCGCGAGATGGTCGTCGAGCTCGACCAGCCGGGCGCGGCCGCGCCGGTCCGCCTGCTCGGGCTGCCGATCAAGCTCAGCCGCACCCCTGGCGACCCGACGCGCGCGCCCGGTCCGTCGCTCGGCGGCGACACCGACGCGGTGCTCGCGGAGGCCGGCTACAGCGACGAGCAGGTCGCGGCGCTGAAGGAGGCAGGCGTCGTCGCCGGCCCGCCGGTCGGTGCGCAGGGGGCGTTCCTTGGCTGAGGCGGCGCCCACGCCCCGCGAGCCGGCCGCGGCCGGCTCGCCCCGCGACGAGGGCATGCTGAAGATGTCGCAGTTGGCTGAGCGCTCCGGCGTCTCGGCCGGCACGATCAAGCACTACCTGCGCGAGGGGCTGCTCGGAGACCAGGCCGAGGTCGTGCGCACGAGCCGCAACATGGCCTACTACCCGCCCGACTTCGTCGATCGGATCAGGCTGATCAAGCGGCTGCAGGAGGAGCGCTTCATGCCGCTGCGCGTGATCCGCGACGCGCTGCGCGAGGACCCGGCGCGGCTGGAGGCGCTGGTCGAGCTGGAGGACCGCATCCTCGAACGGGCGGTCGCGCAGGGCGAGCGCACGCGGATCTCGCGCAGCGCGGTGCAGGAGCGCTACGACGTGCCGCGCAACGTGCTGGAGCGGATGGAGCAGATCGGCGTGCTGACGCCGACCTCGCGCGGCTTCGACAGCGACGACGTGCAGATCATCGAGGCGATCTCGCGCTTCCGCGCCGGCGGCTTCGAGGAGGCGATCGGCTTCACCGTCTACGACACGATCCGCTACCGCGAGGCGCTGCAGCCGCTGGTGGAGGAGGAGGTCGGCACGCTGCTGCACCGGCTCGCCGCGAGGGTCGACCCCGACCGCGCCGTCGAGATCGTCGCCTCCGGCACCGAGCCGCTGCGCGAGCTGATCGGCGCGATCCACTCGAAGCTGCTGATCGAGGAGCTGCAGCGCCAGCGCGACGAGCGCCGCGAGCCGTGAGCGACCGGGCGGCGCCGGCGTGCGGCCACCGCGCTCACCAGACGGCGGTGTGCTGCTCCATCACGCCGTAGCCGGAGGCGAGCGGGACCCCGCCGGGCAGCGTGCCGCCGAAGGTGCCGAACGGCTGGCGGTAGGAGCTGCGCACGAGCAGCAGGTTCTCGTCACGGGCGCGCGTCGCCTCGGCGGCGAAGCGCAGCTCGCCGCCGTCGGCGGTCGCGACGGCGGAGAGGTCGTGCGCGAAGGTCGCGGGCGCCGTCTCGACCGGCACGCCGTCGAGCCAGACGGTCCGCTCTGAGCCGGCGGCGGGGTCGTTGATCCCCTCGACGAGGTTCCAGGCGGCGCTGCGGCCGTCGTCGGTCGTGCCGACGCCGGCCGACCAGCGCCAGGCGGTGCGGCGGGCGTGGTAGCCGGCGCTGTCGTCGACCACGGCGCAGGCGTCGACGGCGTGGGCGATGCCGTCGAGCACGACCTCGCCGTGGGCGCGCACGCCGCCCTGCTTGCGCGTCCAGGCGTAGGCGCCGCCGTGCGGGCAGATCGTCTCGACGCCGTCGAGCTCGTCGAGCAGCAGGTCGATCTCGACGCCGCCGTCGCCCACACGCACGCGCCCCGGTCTGTCGATCGCCAGCTCGACGCCGCCCCTGGAGAGGCGCGTGCGCTCGCGCAGCCTCGCCTCGCAGGCGCGGCTCCAGACGGCCCAGAACGACTGGTGCGCGAGCCCGACCCGCACCGAGCCGACGCACAGCATCAGCTGCTCGCCGTAGACGCCGACGTAGCGCCACTGCTTCAGCGGCCGCGCGCCGCGCCGCAGCGGCATCCGCGCCGGCGGCAGCGCAAGCTGCGAGAGCGGCGCCGGCCGCGCCGCGCCGTAGCGGCCGCGGTAGGGGCCGAAGGGGCCGGGAGTCGGCGCGCTCGCACCGCCTTCCGACGTGCGCGCGTCGGCGTCCACCGGGACTGAGATCCCGCCGGGCACGCCTCGTGGATCGTCGGTCGATGACGCCATGCGCCTGCGGTATCCTTCGCTCTCCGGGATTGACTGACCAGTCAATCTGTACTGCCTTGGAGGATCACCCCACCGTGCGCGCCGCGGCGATCCAGATGAACTCTACTGCGGATCGCGACCGCAACCTGACAGTCGCCGATCGGCTCGTCCGCGCCGCCGTCCGCGACGGCGCGACGCTCGTCGCGCTGCCGGAGAAGTGGAGCGTGCTCGGGACCTCCGAACAGCTCGCCGCCGGTGCCGAGCCGCTCGACGGCCCGGCGATCTCGTGGGCCCGTGCGATCGCGCGCGAACTCGGGATCGATCTCGTCGCCGGCTCGATCGCCGAGCGCGTCGAAGGCCGCGAGAAGGGCCTCAACACGAGCGTCCACGTCGACCCCGACGGGGAGCTGCGCGCCGTCTACCGCAAGATCCACCTGTTCGACGTCGAGGTCGGCGGCACCGCCTACCGCGAGTCCGACGGCGAGGAGGCGGGGGAGGAGATCGTCACCAGCGCGCTCGCCGACGGCACCAAGCTGGGCATGGCGATCTGTTACGACCTGCGCTTCCCCGAGCTGTTCCGGATCCTCGCGCTGCGCGGTGCCGCGGTCGTGACGCTGCCGTCGGCCTTCACGCTGGCGACGACGCGCGACCACTGGGAGGTGCTGCTGCGCGCCCGCGCGATCGAGAACCAGAGCTTCCTCGTCGCGCCCAACCAGATCGGCGTGCACGGCGACGGCAACCGCTCCGGCGGGCGCTCGATGATCGTCGACCCGTGGGGCCTGGTGCTGGCGCTCGCGCCCGACGCCGAGGGTCACGTCGTCGCCGAGCTCGACCTCGCCCGCCTGGCCGACGTGCGCACGAGACTGCCGTCGCTGGCCAACCGCCGGCCGCAGGCGTACGCGTGGCCGGCCGCTGAACAGCACGAGGCGGTGGCCTGATGACGCGCACGCAGGCAGCGGTCGACAAGCGCCGGCTGATCCTCGACGCGGCCGTTCGCGTCTTCGCGCGGCAGGGCTTCCACACCTGCCGCGTCTCCGACATCGCCGACGAGGCGAGAGTCGCCTACGGCCTCGTCTACCACTACTTCAAGAGCAAGGACGAGATCCTCGACACGCTCTTCCTCGAGCGCTGGGACATCCTCCTGCGCGCGATCACCGAGGTCGACGCGACCGAGATCCCGCCGCGCGAGAAGCTCTACGCGATAGCGGGCTTCATCGTCGACTCCTACAGACACGATCCCGAGCTGATGAAGGTGATCATCGTCGAGGTCACGCGCGCGGCGAACACCTTCGGCCGCACGCACCTGCCGCAGATCCGCCAAGCGTACATCCAGATCGCGGCGATCGTAGACCGCGCGCAGCGGGAGCGGATCTTCCGCAACGACGTGACGCCCGATTTCGCCGCGATGGCCTTCTATGGCGCGGTCGAGCAGGTTCTGACAGGCTGGATCTTCTCGTTGCTCCCGGTCGGTGACAGGGAATACGAGGATGCCAAGACCCTCATCGTCGAAACGATCTGCGGTGGGCTCGAGCGCGTCGAGGGTTAGCGCGAAGCCGCCGGGGAAGCTGATTGAATGCCCGAACTGATGAAGGAAAGCGATCTCGTCAAGCGACTCGTCTGGTCCGGCCTGCTGGCCGGGATCGGCGCGCTCGCCAGCATCGCGACTCAGCGTCTCGCGACGGTCATCTGGGTCCGCGCCTTCGGCGAGGAGCCGCCGGAGTGAGCACCTCCGATCCCGGCGTCCCGCTCGGCGGAGCGCCCGAGGGCGCCGCCGCCGACGCTGAGCCGATCACGACGGTGAGCGTGCCGCTCGGCCCGCCGGCAGGTGCCGGCGCAGCAGCGTCGCCGCCGCTCGCGATCCCTGGCCTGCCCCTCGACAGACCCGAGCTGCACGTCGGCGCCGCCTTCCTCGGCGGCTTCGCGCTCGCGACGGTCCTCAAGCGCCTTGCCCGCTGACGATCCGACACCCAGAAGCGTCGCCCAGGTGATCACCGAGGTCTCGGAGAAGGCCTCGCTGCTGGTGCGCGAGGAGATCGAGCTGGCGAAGGCGGAGATCACCGCCAGACTGACCAAGCTGGTCAAGGGCGCGGTCGTCGGCATCGCCGCCGGCATCTTCGTCGTCGTCGGCCTGCTCTACCTGCTCGAGTCGGCCGCCTGGGGTGTCTGGGACCTGAGCGGATGGGGCGACAACTACTGGTTCGGCTTCCTCGTCGTCGCGCTCGTGCTGTTCCTGCTCGGCGCGCTCGCCGGGGCGCTCGCGTACAAGGCGCTGAAGGCCGGCGCGCCGCCGACGCCCGAGATGGCGATCGACGAAGCGAAGAAGATCAAGGAGACGGTGTCCGCCGCCGGCGATGACACCCCGTCCGTCAGAGGGGTGTCCTGATGCCTGAAGCGCGCACACCGGAGCAGATCCGCGCCTCGATCGAGGCCAACCGCAAGCAGCTCGGCGCCTCGCTGGAGACGCTGCGGGACCAGGTCGAGGAGCTGACCGACTGGCGCAAGCAGCTCGCCGCCAAGCAGAGAGAGGCGATCATCGCGGCTGCGGTGACCGGCTTCGTGCTCGGCGGCGGCGTCGCCGCGGTCGGCGGAATCCTGTTCGGCCGCAAGCGGCGCAAGCGCCGTCGCTAGGGCGCGGCCGCCCCGCCATCACCGCACTGCGAAGGGCTCGCCGCAAGGCGAGCCCTTTTCTTTGCTGCGGGCCGGTCGCGCGGGACGCGGCCGACAGAGGTTTCGGGTGCCGCCGCCACCGAGGCTGAGCGCCCCATTCGCCGGCGACGGCGGCAACCGTGTCATCCCGCCATCGAATCGCGTTCGGAGCGCTTGCCGGCACGGCAGACGCTCCGGAGGCGATTCAGCGGATCGCTGCGCGCATGCCGGGCTGCATGCGGTGATCCGACGCCGTGCGCGCGGCAGCGCGCGCATGGCGGGTCTTGGCCCGCGTTATCTGCAGGCCGCGAAGGTGCGTCCGCGCCGTCGTGCTGACGGCGATCTTCTTCTGACTGCGGTCTGCACGTCCCGCAGCGACGGCGATCGCCACGACCAGCGCCGAGATGGCGAGCCATGCGATGGCCACGACTCCGATGATCTGCAGCATCCCCGGTCTCCTGTCGTCTCCCATTGACACTGCGGCCGACTTGACACCCCTGCCGCGCCGACCACGGCTCCCAGGGATGTTCCCTCCCCGCTCTCGCCCTTTCGGAAACGCAAAGGTTCCGCACAGGTTTGAGAACGGTATGGCGAAGCGAGTCGGAAGTCAGCGCATCGTGCCGTCACGGTGACCCGCCTCAGTGCAGGAAGCGCAGCGGCACGGCGCCGGCGCCCAGCAGGCCCGGTCCGACATGGGTGCCGATCACCGGGCCGACCTCCGAGACGAAGGCCGGGTCGGTGCCGAATATCTCGCGTCCGCGCTCGACCAGCCGGGCGCATTCCTCCGGTGCCTGGATGTGCTGGATCACCCAGCCGTCGGCGCCGTCGTCCTTGCGCGTGCGCAGGTACTCGACCAGCCGCTCGAAGGCGCGCCCGGAGGTGCGCACGCGCTCGACCGGCGTGATCTCGGCCTCGAGCGTCAGGATCGGCTTGATCTTCAGCGCCGAGCCCAGCCACGCCTGCGCGGTGCCGATGCGGCCGCCGCGGCGCAGGAACTCGAGCGTGTCGATCGCGAACCACATCTTCAGCGCGGCGCGCGCCTCGCGCGCGTGCGCGACGACCTGCTCGGCGTCGATCCCGCGCACGGCGGCGGCGTGGGCGGCCAGCACGACGAGGCCCTGGCCCCCGCAGGCGCTCTCGGAGTCGAGCACGTGGACGCGGGCGGCCCGCTCGCCGAGCTGCTCGCGCGCCTGCTGCGCGGCGCCGACGGTGCCGGAGATGCCGCCGGCGAGGTGGATCGAGACGATGTCGCGGCCGGCGTCGAGCAGCGGCTCGTAGACGGCGAGGAAGTGGCCGATCGACGGCTGCGAGGTCGTCGGCAGCGTCGGCGTCGTGGCGAGGTGGTCGTAGTAGCGGTCGAAGTCCGGCAGCGCCGACTCGCGGTCCTCTCGACCCGCCCAGTGGACGTAGAGGCTGACCTCGTGGATTCCGCGCGCGGCGACCAGCTGGCGCGGGAGGTAGTGGCAGGTGTCGGTGACGATCGCGACGGGCGCCATGCCGGCGCACCCTAGTCGATCCCGGCACGTCACCGTGCGGTTCGTCACACTTCGTGGATGGTGAGCAGGTGACGACGCTCCACCGCTGTCCGACGCCGACCGACTGGCTCTGTCCCTGCGGGCGCGTCGCGCGGGCGCTGCGGCGGGCGGGGATCGCCTACGACGAGGTGCGCGTGCCGTACCGCCGTGGGCACCGCGAGCAGGTGCTCGAGCTGACGGGCCAGAGACGCGTGCCGGTGCTCGAGTTGGACGGCGAGGCGATCTGCGACTCGCACCGCATCGTGGAGCTGCTGACGTGGCGCGCCGACGCCGCATCCGCTCTTCAGGAACAGTGACTACAGTGCCGCGCATGTTCGTCCGCGCCCTCGCCGCGACAGTGCTCGCGGCCGCCGTCGCAGCGCCGCCGGCCTTCGCCAGAGACCCGATCGTGCCGCTCTCCGACGTCCATCGCGGGATGACGTGCACGGCGAGAACCGTCGTGCAGGGGACCGCGATCACGACCTTCGGCGTCGAGGTGCTCGACGTCGTCGCCGACCTCGACGGCAGCGGCCCGCGGATCCTCGTGCGCGTCAGCGGCGACGCCGTCGCAGGCAGCGGGATCGCCTCCGGCTTCTCCGGCTCGCCGGTCTACTGCGCCGGTCGCGACGGCCGGGTCGGCAACGCCGGCGCTGTCTCGGCAACCGTCGGCCAGTACGGCAACGACGTCGGCCTCGTGACGCCGATCGAGCAGATGCTCGGTCTGCCGGTGAAGCCGCCGTCGGGTGCACGCACGCTCTCGAAGGCGACCGCCGCGAGCGTCAGAGCGGTCGCCGCGCCGCTGACGATCAGCGGGCTCGCGCCGCCGCTGGCGAAGGCCGTCGAGCGCTCCGCGCGCGCCCAGGGGCGCACGCTCGTCGCCGCGCCGGTCGGTCCGCTCGGGACGTTCGCGCCGCAGCCGCTGGTGCCGGGCGCCTCGATGGGCGCCGCCTACTCCAGCGGCGCGCTGGCGCTGAGCGCGATCGGCACCGTCACCTACCGCGACGGGAACGCGCTGTGGGGCTTCGGCCACCAGTTCGACGGCGTCGGCCGCCGCGCGCTGGCGCTGCAGGACGCCTACGTCTTCGCCGTGATCGACAACCCGCTCGACACGAGCGAGTCGACGTCGTACAAGCTCGCTGCGCCCGGCCACGCGCTCGGGGTGCTCTCCAACGACGCCTCCGCTGCGGTCGTCGGCAGCGTCGGGGGCAGCGCTCCGACGATCCCCGTCACGGTCACCGTGCGCGACCGCGACCGCAACAGGACGGTGCGGCAGAGAACGCTCGTCGCCGACGAGTCGTCGGTCGGCGACCCGCTCGGCTACGGCCTGCTGCCGACGCTCGCCCCGCTCGCGGTGATGCAGGCGATGACGGTCGCCTTCCAGGGCGCGCCCGCGCGCGAGAGCGGCCGGCTCTGCCTGACGGTGCGGCTGCGCGAGTCCAAGCAGCCGCTGCGCTTCTGCAACCGCTACGTCGTCAACGGCTCCGAGACGGCCGGCGTTCCGGGTCTGGCGCTGGCGATGGGGACCGACATCACCGCCGCCCTCGGCGCGATCGACACCGCCCGCTTCGCCGCGCTGCACGTCACGAGCGTCAGCGCGGACGTCTCCTTCGAGCGCGGGCTGCGGCTGGCGACGATCCGCTCGGTCAGCGGGCCGCGCACGGTGAAGCGCGGGGAGAAGGTGCGCCTGACGGCGCGCGTGCGCGAGGACCGCGGGCCGCTGCTGAGCATCCCGCTGACGGTCACGATCCCGCGCGACGCGCCGCTCGGCGAGCGCGAGCTGGCGCTCGCCGGCAAGGCGATCGACGCCAGCGGCGGCGACGGCGAGGGGATCACGATCGTGCTCGACGTCGGCGGCGAGGATGGCGGTGGCGCCGGTGGCGGCGGCGCGCAGACGCTCGCCGAGGTCCGCGCCGGCTTCACGGCGGTGCAGCGCTGGGACGGCGTCAGCGGCCGGATCGGCAAGGCGCGCTGGCGCGCCGCCCGCAACGACGAGCTGCGGATCGACGGCCGCGGCGCGCTGACGGTGCGCGTCACGAGAGGGTAGGGCCGCGCACACTTGGCGCGCAGCGAGCGGCGCCGCCCGCGCGGGCGGCGCCTGAGGGCGGCGGCACCGGACGGCGCCGCCGCGCGCCGCCTCAGCTGAGGCGGTTCTCGATCGACAGCGGCGCGCTGCCGGAGGCCTCGGCCGCCGGCGGCTCCGGCGCGGCCTGCTGCTCGACGCCGAGCACCTCGGCCAGCTCGCCGCTCTCGTACATCTCGGCGACGATGTCGGCGCCGCCGACCAGCTCGCCTCTGACGAACAGCTGCGGGATCGTCGGCCACTGCGACAGCGCCGACAGCTCCTGGCGGATGCGCGGGTCGGGCAGGATGTCGACGGCCGCGAACGGCGCGTCGAGCGACTGCAGGGCAGCCGCGGTGCGCGCCGAGAAGCCGCACATCGGCTGCTCCGGCGTGCCCTTCATGAACAGGATGACCGGGTTGTCGGCGATCGCTTCTCTGATCGCGTCCCGGAGCGGGTTGGTCTCTTCGCTCACGATGAAGTCCTCACTGGGGCCTTGGTCTGCAGGGCGAGCGCGTGGATCGTGCCGCCGAGCTCACCCTCGAACACGTCGTAGACGAGCCGGTGCTGGGCGATCCGGCTCAGCCCCTCGAACTGCGGGGCGACGACGACGGCCTGGAAGTGCTGCCCGTCGTCGCCCGACACCTCCGCGGAGGAGCCGGGGATCGCCGCCTCGATGCGCTGCTTCAGCTCTTCCTTGGTCGCCATGGGCCCTAGAGTAGCGATGCTGGTCGCTGCTCCGAGGGGTCGCTACACTGAATGAAGTGATGGGGGCGCGCTCGAGCGCTCCCAGGTTCCATGCCGCAGGCGAACCCGACGGAGACGCAGATGATCACGCTCACCGACAAAGGCGCAGAGAAGGTCCACGAGTTTCTCGCTTCGCAGGGCGACGCGGTCGAGGCAGCCGGTCTGCGCGTCGGCGTGCGCGGCGGCGGCTGCTCGGGCTTCCAGTACGCGCTCGCCTTCGACCAGGAGCGCGACGGCGACGTCGTCTTCGAGGACAGAGGCATCCGCCTGCTCGTCGACAAGCCGAGCCTGCCGTACGTCCATGGCTCGGTGATCGACTACGTCGACGAGATGCAGGGCGCCGGCTTCAAGGTCGACAACCCGAACGTCGTCGCGGCCTGCGGCTGCGGCTCCTCCTTCCGCGTCGCGGAGGAGGAAGAGGTCTCCGCGGTCTGACCGGAGCGTCGCTCTCGTGCGCCGTGGCGCATGAGAGCTCTGTAAAGGTTCGGGTAACCCGCGCCGATCACTCCGGGATACGCGATAGCATCCCGTCGCGATGCGCATAGCCCTGGTCTCACCGTATTCGTGGACCTATCCGGGCGGCGTCACTCGGCACATCGAGGCCCTCGCCGAGTCTTTTCAGACCGACGGCCATGACGTGCGTGTGTTGGCTCCCTTCGATCCTGACGATCGCCGGACTCGGTTGCTGCACAGAGGCGCTGCCCCCCAGCAGCGTCCTGTTCCGGACTACCTGATCCCGCTCGGCGGGACGGTCGGCTTCAACGCCAACGGCGCCGTCTCCAACGTGATGGCGACGCCGTCGGGGCTGCTGAAGATGCGCCACGAGCTGCGCGTCGGCGGCTTCGACGTCGTCCACCTGCACGAGCCGGTCGCGCCGAGACTGTGCTGGGACGCCTGCGTCAGCGCGAACGCGCCGCTGGTCGGGACCTTCCACGCGTACTCGACCAACCGCGTCACCAACAACATCGCCAACGTGCTCGGCGCGCGGCGGATGCTCAACCACCTGCACGTGCGGATCGCGGTGTCGGAGGCGGCGGCGTGGACGGCGCAGCGCTTCTACGGCGGTCGCTACCGGATCATCCCCAACGGCGTGGCCGTGCCGGACCTCGGCGCGCCGAAGACGCCGTCGGACAGGCTGCGCGTCGCCTTCGTCGGCCAGGCGGTCGAGCGCAAGGGGCTGCCGGTGCTGCTGCGCGCCTTCGAGGCGCTGCGCGAGCACATCCCCGTCGAGCTGACGATCGTCGGCGCCGACCGCTCCGAGGTCGAGCCGCTGCTGCTCGACGATCGCGGGATCACCGTGCTCGGCCGCGTCGACGACGACGAGAAGCGCCGCGTGCTGGAGCAGGCCGACCTGCTGTGCGCGCCGTCGCTCGGCGGCGAGAGCTTCGGGATGGTGCTGACGGAGGCGTTCGCGGCCGGCACGCCGGTCGTCGCCTCCGACATCGCCGGCTACCGCGACGTCGTGCGCGACGGGCTCGACGGCGTGCTCGTGCCGCGCGGCGACGCGACCGCGCTCGCCGAGACGCTGCGCGACCTCTGGCTCGACCCGAGACGGCGCGCCGCGATGGGCGTCGCCGCCGCCGCGCACGCGCAGCGGTTCGCCTGGCCGCGCGTCTCCGCAGAGGTCGTCGACGCCTACCAGGACGCGATCGAGACGCCGTCGCCGCGCACGACCGCTGAGCGGATCGGCGTGAAGATCGGGACCGTCCCCGCCGACATGCAGCCGAAGATCCCGGCCCAGCGCAAGCTGCCGAGCATCGAGCCGCCGGCCGTCGCAGGCACGCGCCGGCCCGCGCTGGCACTGCTGCGCAAGGTCGTGATGGCGCTGCTGGCGCTTGCGGTCGTCGCGGGCGCGGTGCTCGCCTTCAGACGGATCGGCGTCGATAAGGTCGGCTCCGCGCTGCTGGACTCCAGCCCCCCGTGGGTGCTGGCCGGGCTCGGGATCATGTGCGCCTCGATGGCCGTCCGCGCTGTCGCCTGGGAGGCGATCCTGAAGGCCGCGCTGCCGGATGCGCGCGTGCGCCTGCGCGACGCGATGCAGGGCACCTTCATCGGCGTGCTGATGTCGGCGACGCTGCCGGCCCGCCTCGGCGAGCCGTCGCGCGCGCTGATCGTCGCGCGCCGCACCGGCCGCCCGCGCGAGCACTTCCCGATCGTGCTCGGCACGATCGTCTCGCAGACGCTGCTGAACATCCTCGCGCTGCTGCTGCTGGGGATCGTGACGCTGTCGTCGGTGAAGATCTTCAAGGGCCATCAGGATGCGCTCGTCGTCGCGACGATCGCGCCCTTGGTGCTGCTGGCGATCGTGCTGATCGCGCCGCCGCTGCTGAGCGCGGCGCGCCACACGCGCTTCTCGAAGCTGCAGGAGCTGACCGGCAGAGCGCGCCGGGCGCTGGCGCGCGTGCGCGACGGCCTCGCGGTCTTCCGCCAGCCGCGCCTCGGCGCCGTCGCTCTGTTCGCGCAGCTCGGCGCCTGGGTGCTGCAGTGGATCTCCTGCTACGTCCTGCTCGTCGCCTTCGGACTCGACGACCAGGCCGGGATCGGCGCCGCCGCGGCGGTCCTGTTCGCCGTCAACGTGACGGCAGTGCTGCCGGCGACGCCGTCGAACCTCGGCATCTTCCAGGCCGCCTGCGTTGTCGTGCTCAGCAACGGCTACGGCGTCTCGCACGCAGACGCGCTCGGCTACGGCATCGTCCTGCAGGCGGTCGAGATCGCGACCGCGGTGCTGATGGGCATGCCCGCGCTGCTGAAGGAGGGCGTCTCCTGGAAGGACGTCCGCCTGCGCGCGATGCAGACCTCGCCGGTGAAGCTGAAGGCGCAGCCGCGCCACGGCTCGGCGACGCAGGGCAGCGCCGCCGAGGCGTAGAACGACGAACGGCCGCCCCTGGGGACGGCCGTTCGTCAAGGCGGTGAGTCTGCGGCTGGCGCTCAGCGCGCGGCGGCGTCGGCGGCCGGGGCGGGGACCTCCGCCTCGATCGCGCCCTCGCGCGGATCGCCGTCGAGCGCGCCGACGTCGATCAGGCTCGGGTCCTTCTCGCTGCCGGCGATGATCTCGTCGGGCGCCTTGCCCTTCGGCAGGAAGCCGCTTCTCATGCCGAAGTAGACGGCCTGCGGATGGTGGGCGACGAT
The DNA here is from genome assembly GCA_035473605.1 of Conexibacter sp. Lineage (GTDB taxonomy): Bacteria > Actinomycetota > Thermoleophilia > Solirubrobacterales > Solirubrobacteraceae > Conexibacter. The sequence goes on along the minus strand of DATIOB010000046.1, from coordinate 753 downwards.
CGCGACCGTCGACTGCTCGGGCTCGACGGCGTAGCCGCCGGAGAGCCGCATCCCGATCGACTGCGCGTCGAGCAGGTCGAAGACCTTCTCGTGCTCGGACTGGTCGGGGCAGGCAGGGTAGCCCCACGAGTAGCGGCGGCCCTGGTCGAGCTCGATGCCGAGGTCGCTGCGCGCTCTCGCGTGGACCCACTCGGCCATGCCCTCGGCCGTCTGCACGCCGAGGCCGTGCACGAACAGCTGCTCGGCGAACTCGCCGTCGGCCTCCAGTCTCGCCATCAGCTCGGTGACCTCGTCGCCGGCGGTCACGACCTGCAGCGCGCAGACGTCGCGCTCGCCGGAGGAGAGCGGCTTGTAGAGATCCGCCAGGCAGATGCGGTCGTGCTTGGGCTGGCGCGGGAAGACGAGCCGGTGCAGCTCCTTGTCCTGGTCCTCGGGGTCGAAGACGATCAGCTCGTTGCCCTCGCTGTTGCAGGGGAAGTAGCCGAGCTTTGCGCGCGGGTGCAGGTAGGTCTGCTCACGCCACATGCGCTCCAGGCGCGGCATGAAGTTGTCCCGCAGCAGCTCGGTCCAGGCATCGCCCTTGACGCCGCGGCCGCCCCAGTGGAGCTTGAAGAGGACGTGCGTGTCGAGGTGGCGATAGACCTCGTCCAGGTCCACCTCGATCTCCTGCACGCCCCAGAACGGGGGCGCCGGGATCGGCACGTCCGTGTGCGCCGCCGAGCGGACTGAGTCATCGGCGAAGTTCAACTCCTC
>DATIOB010000045.1:0-15051 GCA_035473605.1 Conexibacter sp. | reverse complement strand
TCTCGTAGCTGTCGCGGACCGCGTCGACCTTCACCGGGATGTAGGCGCTGCCGTAGCCGTGCTCCTTGCCGGCGCTGATCGACGGGTCGTCGGTGCGGCCGACCTCCCACTGGCCCTGCACGATCGAGTACGGCCTCACCGATCTGAACGTCAGGTCCTGTCTGCCGGCGCCGTTGGCGATGATCGTGCAGGCGCCCTTCTGCTCGCCGCGGTCGTATCTCCACGTCGAGGTCTGGGTGCCCTTGACTGTCACGTCGTACTTGATCAGCTCGCCGGGCTTGACCTTCGGCAGTCTCACGACGGTCGATCTGATCGTCGCGGTGTCCGGGAACGGCGCCGGCGTCGAGGCGGTGCGCACAATCGTCTGCGGGGCGACGGTGTAGGTGTTGCCGTCGGGCGTCGCGACCTCGACGGCGACGTTGGCGACGACCGCCTGTCCGGCGTCGAGCGCGGAGAGCGTCGCGCCGCTGAGCGCCGGCGAGACCGGCACGCGGAACACGACCGTCTTGCCGGGCGCCGCTCTTCTGCTGCCGCTGATCGTCTGCGGCAGCGGGCTCGGCTGCTGCTCGACGCCGCCTCTCGTTCTGTACGGCGAGAGCGCGACCGTTCTGAGCCGCAGCGTGCAGCCGGCGGAGCAGCGGGCGGTCAGGCGCAGCTCGCGCAGACGGGGGTCGGGTCTGGCGGGCGCGAGCGACAGCTCGTAGGGGCCGGTCGTGGCGGCGGTGGCGATGGTCGGCGCGGCGGCGGGCAGCGCGGCGGCGCCGAGCGCGAGCAGCGGCAGGCTCGCGCGGCGGACGGAGGGATGCATCGCACGATCGTCGGCGGCGGACGGCCGATCGCCATGGGGCGGACCTCCCGCCGCACTCCCGGGTCGCGCCCGGACCCCACTCCTGCGTAGCGCCGCGCGGCCGCGGGTAGCGGTGCCGACATGAGAATCGGCTGCTTCCTCTCCAGTGAAGAGTTCGGACCCAGAGACCTCGTCGCGCAGGCGATCCGCGCCGAGCAGGCCGGCTTCAGCGGCCTTTGGATCTCCGACCACTACCACCCGTGGATCGACGCGCAGGGTCACAGCCCGTTCGTCTGGTCGGTGATCGGCGCGATCGCGCAGGCGACCGACCTGCCGCTCGGCACCGGCGTCACCTGCCCGACGATGCGGATCCACCCCGCCGTCGTGGCGCAGGCGGCCGCGACCAGCTCGCTGCTGCTCGGCGGCCGCTTCACGTTCGGCGTCGGCAGCGGCGAGGCGCTCAACGAGCACATCCTCGGCGACCGCTGGCCGGGCGCCGACGAGCGGATCGAGATGCTCGAAGAGGCGATCGCCGTGATGCGCGAGCTGTGGACCGGCGAGGTCGTCCACCACGACGGCACCCACTACGCCGTCGAGCACGCGCGCCTCTACGACGTGCCCGACACGCCGCCGCCGGTGATCGTCTCCGCCTTCGGGCCGAAGGCGGCGTCGCTGGCGGCGCGCGTCGGCGACGGCTTCGCGACGACCAGCCCCGACAAGGAGCTGATCGCCAAGTACCGCCGCGAGGGCGGCAGAGGCCCCGTCCAGGCCGGCACGAAGGTCTGCTTCGGCCCTGACAAGGCCGACGCCGTCAAGACCGTCCACCGGCTCTGGCCCAACGCCGAGCTGCCGGGCGAGCTGGCGCAGATCCTGCCGACCCCGCCCCATTTCGAGCAGGCGTCGGAGCTGGTCAGCGAGCAGATGATCGCCGACTCGCCGACCCCCTGCGGGCCGGACATCGACGAGCACGTCAAAGCGCTGCAGGCGTACGCCGACGCCGGCGTCGACGAGCTGTACGTGCAGCAGGTCGGGCCGATGCAGGACGCCTTCTTCGAGACGTGGGCGCAGGAGATCCTGCCCCGCTTCCGCGACTGAGCCGCCCCAGCCGGTACGGTGCGGGCGTGGCCTTCGTCCCGCCCGCCCGTCACCTGCTGCGCGCCAAGGATCTCGCCGACGCGCGCTACGCCGAGCCGCTCGACGTCGACGCGCTGGCGCGTGCGGCCGGACTTTCGAAGGCCCACTTCAGCCGTGAGTTCCGCCGCACCTTCGGCATCTCACCGCATGCCTATCTGCTGACGCGCCGGCTCGAGCGGGCCGCCGCGCTGCTGCGCACGACCGACCGCTCTGTCGCCGACATCTGCCTCGCGGTCGGGCTCGTCAGCGTCGGCTCCTTCACGACCAGCTTCACGCGCATGTTCGGCAGATCGCCGACCGTCTACCGCGCCGCCTTCCCGCCGGCCGCGCGGCTGGCGCGGGTCCCGACCTGCATGATGCGCGTCTACGCGATCCCCGCACACCGCACGTTTCGAGAAGACAGCGCGGCGGCGGCGGACTAGCGTCCCGGGCGTCCCGTTCAGCGACGCCCCGAGGGAGTCAGAGATGATCAGAATCACGAACACGCAGGTGTGGGTGCACGACCAGGAGGAGGCGCTCGCCTTCTACACCGAGAAGCTCGGCTTCGAGGTCCGCGCCGACGTCACGATGCCGGAGATGGGCGACTTCCGTTGGCTGGCGGTCGCGCCGCCCGGCGACGAGGAGATCTCGATCGTGCTGATGGCGATTCCCGGCGAGCCGATGTTCACCGCCGAGACGCGCGGCCAGATCGAGGCGCTGATGGCGAAGGGCGTCTCCAGCGGGATCTTCCTCACGACCGACGACTTCTACGCCTCCTACGAGCAGCTGAAGGCGCGCGGCGTCGAGTTCAACGAGGAGCCGGAGGAGCGGCCGTACGGGATCGACTGCGGCTTCCGCGACCCCTCCGGCAACAACTTCCGCCTGACGCAGGTGAAGGAGCTGGCGGGGTTGTAGCTGACGGCCGAGTGGCACGTGCGCCGCAACGGTGCCTGGCTGGCGGTCGCCGCGCTCGGCGTCGGCGGCGTCGCGGCGGCGTCGCGGCGGCGGTCGCGCTCGCGGCCGCCCGCAGCGCCGCCGTGGCGGTCGGAGGGCTGCTGCTGCGACCGTTTGCCACCCGTCTCGAGGGGTAGCGCAAGGAGTACGAACGCGATCCAGACGACGGAGGCCTCCCGCAATGTTCCGCCTCACCACTCCTGCAGCGCCGACTCCGAAGCCCAACCCGATCGAGCGCGTCAAGGAGCCGATCGAGCGCCTCGTGCACAAGCGCGAACGTGACCGCAGAGCGCAGCGCGCCAAGCGCGGCGCGCTGATCGCCGCCGGCGGCGCCGGCGTCGGGCTGAGCGCCGCAGTATTGAGCAGCCGCAGGCGCCGGCACGCGCTCGTCGGGCGGACCGTCGGGCTCGCCCGGCGCCGCTCGCACGACTACGACGACGTGACGCTCGCGCGCAAGGTCGAGTCGGAGATCTTTCGCCCGGCCGACGCGCCGAAGGGCGACGTCGACGTCAACGCCCACGACGGCGTCGTGGAGCTGCGCGGGGTCGTCGCCGACAGCGCCAGAATCGACGCGCTCGTGAGCGCCGCCGAGCACGTCGACGGCGTCGCGCGAGTCGAGAACCTGCTGCACCTGCCGGGCGCGCCGGCCAGACACGCGCCGCCGGCGCGGACCTCGCTCAACAACGGCAGCTGAGCGCCACGCGGACACGGACGCGTGCGCTTGAGCCGCGCGCCCGCCCCGCCCGCGCCCCGGGCATCAGCGGAGCGCGTCGAAGCGGGCCGAGACCACTCCGAGGCCGGCGAAGCGAGCGGTCGCGCCCTGCCCGGGCGCGACCGGCAAGGCTCTGGAGACGGCGCCGGGGATGACGATCTCCCCCGCCGCGATCCCCTCGCCGCCGTAGTCGTGGAGCGCGCGCGCCAGCCAGACGATCGGCGCCGCCGGATGGCCGAGCACCGCGGCGCCGGTGCCGCGGTTGGCCTCGCCGTCGGGCGTGACCTCCAGCGACACCTCGACGGCGGCGAGGTCGAGCGCGCCGACCGGCTGCCAGGCGCCGAGCACGACATGACCGGAGGAGGCGTTGTCGGCGATCGTGTCGACGATCTTGATGCGCCAGTCGGCGACGCGGCTGTCGATCACCTCCAGCGCCGGCGCGACCGCCTCGGTCGCGGTGAGCACGTCGTCGATCGTCAGCTCCGCGCCTGAGAGCGGCGCCTTCAGCCTGAAGGCGATCTCGGCCTCGACGCGCGGCGCGAGGAAGGCGGCCGGGTCGAGCGTCGCGCCGTCGGCGCTGACCATCGCCGCGGTCAGGTAGCCGAAGTCAGGCTGGTCGACGCTCATCATCTGCTGCATCACGGCGCTCGTCAGCCCGACCTTGCGGCCGACCAGCGCCGCGCCGGGCTGCGCCAGCCGCAGGTCGCGGCCGGCGAGCTGGATCGCGTAGGCGTCGGCGATCGTCGCGGACGGATGGCGGTCGGTGATCGGCTCGATCGCGACCCGCGTCCGCTCGGCGTCGTGCAGCCGCGCCGCCTCCGCGGCGATCGCGCGCCCGTCCAGCGTGCGTCCCGCGGACATCTACGCGGCGGGCACGCCGACGCCCGCGGCGTCGAGTCGGGGCGGCAGGCCGAACTCGGCGAACAGCGGCGGGAAGAGGAAGTGGTGCAGGCCCGAGATGCGCCCGCCCTCGGTCTCCACCACGACGATCGCCCACGGCTCGAAGCCGTCCTGCACCGGGTGGTAGATCCCGACCGCGGGGCCGCCGTTGGCGGAGGTGACGAGCACTCTGGAGCCCTCGCAGTGGGCGCCGGTCCCGAGCATGAAGTCGTGCACGTTCTGCTGTCCGACCAGCCACAGCGGCAGCGGCGGCATCGAGAAGGTCGCGTCCTCCTGCAGCAGCGTCACGAGCGAGGCGATGTCGTACGCCTCGAACGCCTCGACGTACTTGGCGAGCAGCTCCCGCTGCTCGGCGTCGACCGCGCTCGGCGCGCTGGCGGCGGTGTCGAGGTCGAGCGACTCGAGCGTCGCGCGCGCCCGCTGCAGCGCGCTGTTGACCGAGGCGACCGACGTGTCGAGCAGCTCGGCGACCTCGCTCGCCTGCCAGCGCAGCACCTCGCGCAGGATCAGCACCGCTCGCTGTCTCGGCGGCAGATGCTGAAGCGCCGCGACGAAGGCGAGACGCAGCGTCTCGCGGGACTCGGCGAGCGCCGCCGGATCGGTCGTCTCCGGCAGCACGCGCGCATCGGCGACCGGCTGCACCCAGGCGTGCTCGGGCAACGGCGAGCCGAGCGCGGCGTCGGCGTCGGAGGAGGGGCCGAGGTCCATCGGCTGCGCGCGCCGCTGCGAGCTCTGCAGGATGTCGAAGCAGACGTTGCTCGCGATCCGGTAGAGCCACGACTTCAGCGCCGCGCGCGCCTCCAGCTTGTCGGCGGCCTTCCAGGCGCGGACCATCGTCTCCTGGACGGCGTCCTCGGCCTCGGAGCCCGAGCCGAGCATCCGGTAGCAGTAGCCGGTGAGGGCGCGGCGGTGAAGCTCCAGCTCGCGCTCGATCGGGAGGGTCGCGTCGATGCTTGGTGGCACGCCGGCAATCCTACGGCAGGCGCCACCCGGGTCCGAACGGTCCCGGGCAGCGCACTGACCTGGTTCAGCCCTGCTCGGAGCCCTGCCCTGCATACTCGGCCGGGCCGGCCTCGACCGCGGCCTGGTCCATCCACATGACCTCCCAGTGGTGACCGTCGAGGTCGAAGAAGCTGCGGCCGTACATGAAGCCGTAGTCCTGCGCGGGCTTCGCCTCTCTGCCGCCGGCGGCGAGCGCCGCGTCGGCGAAGCTGTCGACCCCGGCGCGATCCTCGGCCGAGACGCTGATCAGCGACTGCGTCGTGGTCTGCGGATCGGCGAACGGCTTGACGGCGAAGCTGGCGAACTTCTCGTGCTCCATCAGCATCGCGTACGAGGCGCCCTCGTTGATCACCATGCACGTCGTCGTGTCGTCCTCGAACTTCTCGTTGAAGCTGAAGCCGAGCTTGCTGAAGAACGCCTTCGACGCCTTGACGTCGGCGACGGGGAGGTTGAGGAAGACGAGGCGGGACATGTGCGGCTCCTTGTGGTTCCGGGTGGTCTGAACTGCTGTTGAACCCAAGGACGGGAGGGCGCCGCGAAACTCATCGCGGGCCGCAGAGAAGTCCTTCAGGCCACCGCCGCCGCGCGCGCCAGCTGGTCGACGAAGGTCAGCTTGCGCTGGACCGGCGGGGCGAGGACGAAGGGGTAGAGGTCCTCGACGCCCATCGAGCGGTTGACGGCGTTGAGCGCGAGCGTCAGCGGGATCCAGGCGTCGAGCAGCTCGGTGATGTCGCCGTGGGCGTCGGGCGGATCGGAGTGCAGCGGGGCGCGCTCGCCGATCCCCTCGGCGGGGCCGTCGACGCGGACGCCCCAGGCGGCGGCGGTCTGGAGCGCGTCGTTGACGTGCAGCCAGTGGGCGAAGGTCTCGGCCCAGTCCTCCCACGGGTGCATCGAGGCGTAGGCGGAGACGAAGCGGTCGGGCCAGTCGGGCGGCGGGCCGGCGGCGTAGTGGCGGTCCATCGCCGCCTTGTAGTCGGCGCGCTCGTCGCCGAAGATCCGGCGGCAGGCCTCCTGCTCGGGCGAGCCGTCGGCGATCAGGATCGCCTGGTACCAGTGGCCGACCTCGTGGCGCAGGTGCCCCTCCAGCGTCCGGTACGGCTCCCCCAGCTTCACGCGCATCCGCTCGCGGTGGACCGGATCGGCCTCCGCCAGGTCGATCGTGACGATCCCGTCGGCGTGGCCGGTCGTGACCGGTTCGCCGGCGCTGGAGAGGAAGTCGAAGCCGAGGCCGCCGGGGCCGTCGGTCCACCGGCGCAGCGGCAGCTCCAGCTCGGCGAGGCCGAACAGCAGCCGGCGCTTGGCCGCCTCCACCAGCGCGAAGGCCGCGAGGCCGGCGCGGTCCCCGTCGGCCGGGCGCGTGCGCGTCAGGCGGCAGGAGGCGCACAGCACGCCGGGCGCTGGCGCGAGCCAGTTGCAGGCGGCGATCTCGGCGTTCGCGCACGGCGCACCGGCGCGCACGATCGTGCGCTCCTGCGGGTCGTAGGCGACGGCGGTGGAGCAGTTGAGGCAGCGCGTCGCCTCGAAGTCGACCAGCTGGCGGCACTGCGGGCAGGCGAAGACGCGCACGCGGGGTGACGCTAGCAGCGCACGCCCTCGCCGCGAGGAGCGCAGGTCTGCTGCTGTTCAGCGACAGCAGACCTGCACTGCCTGGTGTGGTTCGCCCGTCAGGCGACGACGCGCCGACCGCCGCGCCAGCCCCAGGCGGCCAGAAAGCCGCCGAGCAGCGCGGCGCTGACGCCGCCGAGGATCGTCAGCACGCCGCTGTCGGACCAGCTCGGCTTCCCCGGCGTGACGACGAAGGCGACCGCGTCGGGCCGCCGCCGCTCGGAGCTGCGCGTGCCCGAGGTGTAGGCGCAGGCGATCGTCACGCGCCCCGGCTGCGAGCTGAAGTGGCCGACGGACGCGGCGTTGCCGAGCGTCGCGGCGACCCCTTGGCGAGCACCGCGGAAGATCGTCTGGACGCCGTCGGGCATCGTCGCGACACAGCCGGTGTCGCGCACCGCCAGCTCCTGCACGTCGTCGTTGGAGAACAGCCCCTCGAACAACAGGTAGACGCTGTAGTGGCGGCGTCCGCCGGCTGGCACCTCGAACGCGAGCGCGCCGCCGCGGCCGCCCTCGCGCACGATCCCGCGGCCGACCGCGTCGTCCTCGATCCGCCCCGCCGCGCCGACCGCCTGGACGATCCCGGCGGCGAGGCCGCCGACCCCGCCGACCAACAGCACGACGCCGAGCACGAGCCGGATCCAGCCGCGGCGGCGGACCGACGGGCGGCTGCCGAAGGGATCCTCACCGGCCGGGAAGCCCGACTCGCCGGAGAGCGGCCGCGCCAGCTCGGCGCGCGTGCCCGGCGCGCCGCCGACCGGCGTCACGTCCGGGTCGCTCCAGCTCATGTGCCGTGTGTGCCGAGGTCGACCGCCGGCCAGCAGTAGCGGTACGGCGGCGGCTGCTCCATCCCCCACTCCCAGTCGGTCAGGCTGTCGACGACGGCCGCGGCGCGCGCGGCCGGGCGCAGCAGCTTCGGGATCATCTCGAAGCCCTCCTCCGGCACCGCCAGCAGCGGCCGCCGGCTGATCCCGTTGCGCAGCCGCGCCTGCAGCACGTCGCGCTCGTAGGCGGCCCAGCGCTCGCGGCCGGCGAGGTAGTCGGGCCGGTCGCGGTAGACGATCGCGAGCAGCTCGCAGCCGCGCGTGCGCATCCGCTCGACACCGTCGGCGCACGGCTGCTTGGGGCCGAGGTTGGTCGAGAAGAAGCCGCCCTGCATCAGCTCGTGCGGGTAGTCGACGGTCGCCTGCGCGCTGTAGCAGTCGAACGGCTGCACGCCGACGATCTCCAGGTACGCGCGCAGCAGCTCCTGCGGCGTCGCGGGCAGGTACGGGAAGGGCGAGGGAACCGGCGGCGGATGGTGGACCTTGAGATGGACGGCGCGCGCGACCGCCTCCCAGTTGAGCAGCTCGACGTGCACCCCGGCCGCGGCGGCCGGGTCGGCCGGGAGCGCCAGCGGCGCCGCCGCGCGCAGCCGCGCGAAGGCGCCCGACCCCTCTTCGGCATGGATCGCGACGACGCCCTGCACGAGCGTGCGCATCTCGTGCGCCTCGCCGCTGCCTCTCAATTGACGGAACTCGGAGATGCGCGCGAGGCCGAGGCACCGCTCGGGGCCGATGCCGGCGTCGAGGCAGTAGGCGAGCGCGAGATCCTCGTCGAGCAGCGACGGCTCCCCGAGCCGCCGCGCGACCCACTGCTCGACGGCGCGGAAGGAGGTCGCGACCAGCGGCGGCCCGGCGGCGGCGCTGCCGCTGTCGGCCGTGGCGAAGCGGGCGGCGGCGTCGTCGTGGACGACGTCCCACTCGACGACGCGGCCGCGCTCGGAGTGCGGCGTGACCGGGCCGCTGATGCGGTCGGGCACGCGGTAGACGCCGAAGACGCGCTCCGGCTGGGCGGCGAGGCCCGACTCGTGCAGGTGCGCGAGCAGCTCGGCGAGCTGCGTCTCGCCGCGCGTCGCGAGGCGGCTGATCGCGATCTCGGCCGCGGCGGGCGCGCGGTACGGCGCGCGGGCGGCGTCGCGCGCGGCGCGCTCGGCGGCGGCGACCTCGATCCGCTCCCGCGAGTCGGAGATCTGCTTGACCTCCTGGATCCCGAAGCTCTGGCGCAGCGCCTGCTTGAACTCGCCTCTGCGCGACGCGCGCATCGCTCTGACGGTCGCGAAGGTCCCCTCGGAGCGGAGCATCTGCTCCAGCTCCTGCGGAGTGGCGACATCGTTGACGCCGGCGCCGTAGACGTACCTCCCGGCCGGTCCCTCCAGCACGCGAGAACCGTCGGAGATCGCCTTCGCCTGCTCCCACGCCGCCTGCGACTCGACCCGCCCCTGCTCGACCTGCGCCATGTTGGCGTCGTAGGCCGCGCGCTGCTCGGGCGTCAGGTATCTGAGACTGGCCTCGATCTGCTCGTCGCTCGGCGGGTTGCGGGCGGCGTCGAGGCCCCGCGCGATGTTCGACGGCTTGAAGGCCGTGACGACCTGCTTGAAGAGTCCCATCGTGCGCCGACCGTACGCCGCGGGCGGCGCGGTGACAGTGTCGTCTGCGTCTCGCTTTGGTGTCGCACCGGATGACCGTGGATCTGTGCACCTCCTGGATGCACCGATCCGCGGTCATCGCCGGCGAGCGCCGCCGTCTACCCCACCTTCACCGCCACGCTCGCGCCGCCCGCGGTGGCGCCCGGGGCGCGGAGGGCGACGGTCAGCGTCGCGGGGAGCGGTCTGCGGACGCTCGCCAGTCGCGCCGCCACCGCGCGCGCCGGCTTCAACGTGACGGTCGCGTCTCTGCCGGCGCCGCAGCGGACGGTCGCGCGGGCGAGCGCGGGCGCCCTCCCCCTCAGGCCGAGCGCTCTCGCCGCTCTGCCGGCGACCGTCAGTGCGACGGTCGCGCTGGACGCGTGCGAGCAGGCGAATCTGACCCGAGCCCCTCTGCGCAGCGCAGCTGCCGTGAAGCGCGCGCCGCGCTTGGCGCGCACCGTCACGACGAGCTGAGCGGCGGCCGGTCTGGCGACCGGCGGCGGGGTCGCGCCTCCGCCACCGCCGGGCGGTGTCCCGCCGCTCTCGCCACCACCGCCGGGCGGAGGCGTCCCACCGCCGCCACCACCGCCGGGCGGCGGCTGCTCGCCGCCGCCTCCGCCCCCGGCCGGGCAGCCGTCGAGCGAGCCGGGCGCCGGGGCGGCCGGGCATCTGTCGAGGTCGCCGAAGAAGCCGTCGCCGTCCGGGTCCGGCGGCGCGACCGGCAGGCAGCCGTCAGCGGTCGTGCCTCTGAGCGCCGGGCAGGCGTCCGCCACGTCGGCGACGCCGTCACCGTCGCTGTCCGGTCCCGCCAATGTTCTGAACGACTGCGTGCCGTGCACCGCCGGGCCGGTCTGCGGCGTGAAGGTCCATCTGATCGTCATCGGCGTGTTCCACTCGCCTCTGACGTTGCCGTTCTGGCCCGGCTTGTCCCAAGCGAACGGCGCCCAGCCGCCGCCCGGACCGGTCACGTCAGGCCCCGGCAGGATCTGGATCAGCTCCTGTCCCGCCCCGACGGTGCCGTCGAAGCCGGCCGCCGGGCTGCTGGAGTCGATCACGAGCGTCGGGCTCGGCGTATCCGTGCGGCGGATCTCGAACGAGACTCTGCCGGCCTTGCCGGCGACGTAGAAGTTGGCGAAGAACTCGGTCCGGTTGCGCAGGTCCAGCGGTGACTGCGGCGCGTCGGCCTTCCAGAACGGCACGGCCGACTGCTCGCGCGCGAAGTAGACGTACGGCTGCTCGCCGAGGTTCTCGAAGACGTTCGCCCACACCTCGCTGCCGCCGGGGTTGGCGTAGACGCCGACCGAGTTCGTCATCCACATGAATCTGTCGGGTCCGGCCATCCCGAGCAGCTTTCTCGTGCTCTTCACCGGCACGAAGACCTGCAGCTGGGAGCCGTTGACGAGCGGACGGAAGCCGATGCTGTACCCGCCTGAGTGATACATCGACGGGCTCGCCTGCGCCGGGCAGATCTGGCCGCTGGAGCCGAACGCGCTCCACGTCTGGCCGGTCACCTCGGAGAACTGGTCGACTCTGGTCGCGTTGCGCGAGAGGTAGAAGCAGCGGATCTGCCGCGTCGTGTCGATCGCGGTCCCGTGCGGCAGCAGCAGGTCGGTCGCGATCCCGGCCGAGCCGAGCCCGCAGGGGTTGCCGGGGACCGACAGCAGCACCGCCGTCCAGTACTCGTCGCCGACCTTGACGACGCCGTTGCGGCCGCCGTAGGAGCCGATCCCGCTGACCATCACCTCGCTGTACGGCGCGCCGAGGATGCTGCAGTTCTGGCCGGTCTGCTGGATCAGCGAGCCGGAGAACCAGCGCGACTGCGTGCCGCCGACGGCGGCCTCCGGGACCAGCGCGGAGGTCGGCGCGGCGACGGCGCAGCAGGCGATCAGGGCGGTCAGCAGCGTGGCGAGGGCGGCGCGAAGCGAGGGCATGAACGCACCCTCGCGCGGCGCGCACGCGCCCGCATCAGGGAAACCACCGGCCGGCCCCTGATCCGGCCGCGCGCCGCCGGGCGCGCGACCGGAGCGGCGGCTCACCGGAGCGTGACCGTGCGGGCGCTGGTGCGGCCGCCGGCAGTCACGGTGAACGTCACCTTCTTGGCCGCCGACGCCTTGCGCGCGGCGACCTTCGACAGCCGCACCGCGACGGTGCCGGCGCGCTTGGCGCGGGCGCTGCCGGCGGCCAGCGGCTTGCCGGCGGCCGTCAGCTTCACGGTGACTCTGCCGGCGGCCGGCGCCGTCACCTTGACGGTGAGGCCTCTGCGCAGCGTGGCGCGGGTGACGGCGGAGACGGTGAAGCTGACGGCCGGCGCCCCTCTGCCGGCGCCCGCGCCCGCACCGGAGCCCGCGCCGGGCGCTCTCGACCCGACCGTCGCGCCCGGTGCTCTCGGCGCCGGCGCCGGCGTCGGCCCGCCGCCCGGAGCGGGCGCGACGGGCGCGACCCAGCGCGCGGCCGGCGGGTCGGCCGGACCCCAGTCGGGGTTCTGGCCGGTCGGGGTCAGGAGCGAGTCGCCGCTGACCGAACAGGAGCCGGCGCGCATCTCGCTGAAGCGGAAGACCTGGATCCCGGAGGAGGACTCGAAGGCGATCCCGCTGCCGTCGGGCGACCAGCTCGGGTCGCCGTGCCTGGCGTCGCCGGAGTCGGTCTGGCAGGCCAGGTCAGGCTGCTGCGGCGGCAGCTCGGTGCGCGGATCACCCTTGGTCGCCATGAAGACGACTCTCGTCGCGTCGCCGTAGTCGTAGGTCATCGCCAGCCGTCTGCCGTCGCGCGACAGCTCGCTGTCGCCGAGGTCGACCTCCGGCGTCAGCCACGGGATGCGCGAGTACTCGCCGCCGCTCAGCTCGTCGATCGCGACCTGGCTGCCGGCGCCGCCGTGGACGAGCGCGCGGTCGTTGGTGATCCACTCGGGGTTCTCGGCGCCGTACTCGTTGCCCCAGACCGCCTGCGGCGTCGCCTCGGTCACGTCGGCGCGCGTGTAGAAGACCGAGCGCTGGTAGGAGCCGCAGGAGGAGCCGGGCGGGCAGGTGACGCCGACGTAGCCGTAGGCGATCTTCGAGCCGTCGGGCGAGAAGGAGAGGTCGACCGGCTTCGCCATGAACGTGCCGCCGTTGGCGGTCGGCGCCGGCTGGGTGGTGATCGTCCGCAGCGGGCGGCCGTCGTGCGCCATCACGACGATCGGGCCGCTGCCCTGGACCGCGGCGATCGTGCCGTCGTCGGACTGCGTCGGCGAGTGCCAGTCGCCGCCGTCGGTCAGCTGGACGCGGTGGGAGCCGTCGGGGGCGGCGGAGAAGACGTTGCCGCCGTCGACGTAGACGATCGAGTCGGCGGCGGCGGTCGACGGAATCGCGAACGCGGCGGCCACTGCGCAGATGGTGGTGAGGCGTGTCGTTCTCATGCTCGGCAGCCTCGCGACCACGCCCCCCCAACCGCAGCGGGGGCCACCCCTGGGTTACCCCAGCTCCCCTGCCCCACCCCCACCGCTCGGGACGATTCCGTTCACGCAACAGCCGTTCACGGGCCGGCAACCGGCCGGTCACACGACGGTCGCGGCCGGCGAGCATCGTGACGGGGGCGTCAGGCCCGCAGTCCCTCGATCGAAGGTTCCCTCACATGTCCCGTAGCGTTCGGGCGAAGTCGCTTCGCCTGGCACCGGTCGCGCTGTCGGTCGCGCTGCTCGGCGGCGTCACCGTCGACCAGCTCTCGCACCCCGTCCCGGCGCAGGCCGGGGCCGTCAACGGCCTCGAGCTGCTGACCGACCCGTTCCTGCAGCTCCCCACCGCCGACGGCGTCAGCGTCGTCTGGTTCACCGAGTGGGCCGGCGACGAGCACACCGTCCACGCCGACGGCCGCACCTTCGCCGCGACGACGACAAAGCTCAGCCAGACCGCCGAGGACAGCGCCTCGCAACTGCCCGTCGAGGAGAAGCCCACCGCCGAGCAGGGGATCGTCGCGCGCGACGTCTACCGTCACGAGGCGACGGTCACCGGCCTGCGCGCCGGCGAGAAGGTCCCCTACCGCGTCGTCTCGACGAAGGGCGGCCGCTTCGTCAGCTCCAACACGTTCAAGCTCGCGCCCGCGCCGGCGAAGGGCCAGCCGCAGCGGATCCTGCTGACCAGCGACCACCAGGCGATGGTCAACACGCCGGCCAACCTGGAGATGGCGGCGAGAACGATCGGCGACATCGACGCCGTCTTCCTCGCGGGGGACCTCGTCAACATCCCCGATCGCGCGTCGGAGTGGTTCGACGACCAGCGCGGCAGCGCCTTCTTCCCCGTGCTGCAGGGCAGAGGCGGCCGCGCCTCGACCCACGGCGAGGTCTACAAGGGCGCCGAGATCATCCAGAGCGCGCCGCTCTTCCCCGCCGTCGGCAACCACGAGGTGCAGGGCGCGCGCGCCGGCCAGACGTCGCTCGGCAGCTCCTTCAACGCACCGGTCCCGAGAGCGATCGTCGAGCGCGCCTACGCCGCCGTCGCCGACCAGGTCAACCCCAGACGCGACGCCGCCGTCAAGGCCCGCTGGATCGAGGAGCACTCGTTCAGCACCGCGACCTACGAGGAGATCTTCTCGCTCCCCGACGGCTCGCCCGGCGGCGAGACGTACTACGCGATCACGCTCGGCGACGTGCGCCTGATCTCGCTCTACTCGACGCGCATCTGGCGCTCCAGCACGGCGACCGCGGACCCGGCGGCGCGCAGAGCGATCACGCGCTACCACGAGTCGGCGGAGGTGCTCGGCGACCAGCTCAGACAGGGCTGGGGCGAGCACATCTTCGAGGCGATCGACGCCGGCAGCCCGCAGCTCAGATGGCTGGAGAGAGAGCTGGCCAGCTCCGACTTCAGAGACGCGCGCTACCGCGTCGTGATCCTGCACGAGGGCCCGCAGGGCCTCGGCGACAACATCATGCCCGTCTTCACCGACCCGGTGAAGACGGAGGAGCGCGACGCCGCCGGCAGACTGACCGGCATCCGCTACGAGTACCCGACGAGCAGAAACGGGCTGCTGCGCGACCTCCAGCCGATGCTCGAGCAGGCCGGCGTCGACCTCGTGCAGAACGGTCACAGCCACCTCTGGAACCGCTTCGTCAGCGGCGGCGGGACCAACTTCATCGAGACCTCCAACACCGGCAACACCTACGGCGCCTTCCACCAGCTCAGCGGCCGTTCGCGCCCGCTGCCCCCTGCGCCGTGGCTGATCAGCAACTACCTCTCGATCGGCAACCCCGGCGGCCTGGCGCCGATCCTGCCGAGCGAGAACCCGATGCTCGCGCCCAACGGCGAGCCGATGCCATTCGTGCAGTCCAACGACCACAACGTCTTCACGGTGCTCGACACGGGCACCAACGAGGTCGTCTCCTACATCTACGACGTGCGCACCCCGGAGATCGCGCCGGTCGTGCTCGACCGCTTCTCGGTCGGCCGCCCGGCGAGCGCGCCCGGCGGCGGCGTCGTGCCGCCGGCGATCGGCGGAGACAAAGACGGCGGGTACGTGGCGCCCCCGGAGGGCGCGGGCGCGGGTGCCGGCGGCTCGGGTGCGGGC
>DATIOB010000044.1:0-3603 GCA_035473605.1 Conexibacter sp. | reverse complement strand
CCACGTCGAAGTGCTCGCGGAGGAGGTCGACGCCGGTGTCGGCGAGCTTCTCCTTGACGAGGATCTTCAGTCTGCCGCTCATGCGCGCGGGGCTGCAGAGCGGGTGGACAGGGCGATTCGCAGGGCGTCTGAGGGCATCGGATTCGTCTCGATCGTCGTCATTGGCGGCGCGGGAAGACTAGCGTCTCGGCTCCTACCCGTTTCTCCCGCGGAGGCTCATCGGATGAAGAGCAGCACTCACGGCGCGCACCTCGTCAAGCTGACGCGCTTGCGCACCGTCAACGTCTTCCTCGTGCGCGAGGAGGATGGGCTGACGCTCGTCGACACCGGGATCAGCGGCTCGGCGAAGGCGATCGTCGCCGCCGCGGCGGCGGTTGGAGCGCCGATCGCGCGGATCGTGCTGACGCACGGCCACGACGACCACGCCGGCTCGCTCGACGCGCTCCACGCCGCGCTGCCGTCGGTTCCGCTGCTCGTCTCCGCGCGCGAGGCGAGACTGCTCGACGGCGACCAGACGATGGAGGCCGGCGAGCCGCCGCTGAGCGGCGGGCCGATCCGCAAGCGCAGCACGCGGCCGACGACGGTGCTCTCGCCCGGCGACCGCGTCGGCTCGCTGGAGGTCCACGCCGCGCCCGGCCACACGCCCGGCCAGATCGCGCTGCTGGACACGCGCGACCGCACGCTGATCGCCGGCGACGCGTGGGTGACGCTCGGCGGGATGCAGGCGACGGGCAAGCCGAAGTGGCCGTTCCCCTTCCCCACCTTCTTCAGCTGGCACCGCCCGACGGCGTTGGCGAGCGCGCGCTCGCTGCTGGCGCTGGAGCCGTCGCGGCTGGCCGTCGGCCACGGGCCGGTCGTCGAGTCGCCGGTCGCGGCGATGGAGCGGGCGCTGGCGAGCGCGGGGGCGTAGACGGGCGGCGGGCAGCGACGCGGCGTGGCGCGGCGGTCAGGCGGACGGCGCGCTCTCGCCCGGCCGCACGAAGCCGCTCTCGTAGGCGAAGACGACCGCCTGCACGCGGCTGCCGACGCCGAGCTTCGACAGCACCTGCGTGACGTGCGCCTTGACGGTCGCCTCGCTCAGGTGCAGGGCGCGGCCGATCGCGGCGTTGGAGCCGCCGCGGGCCAGCTCGCGCAGGACGTCGCGCTCGCGCTCGGTCAGCTCCGCGAGGCGCTCGCGCGTCTCGTCGCCGAGCGCCGGGTGGCCGAGGAAGCGCTCGACGAGGCGGCGCGTGACCGCCGGGTCCAGCAGCGCGTCGCCGCGCGCGACCGTGCGGACGGCCTCGGCCAGCCGCTCCGGCGCGATCGCCTTCAGCACGAAGCCGGCGGCGCCGGCGCGCAGCGCCCGCACGAGGTAGTCGTCGTCGTCGAAGGTCGTCACCACGAGCGCCTGGGAGCGCGAGCCGGCGACGCGCAGGCGGCGGATCGCCTCGATCCCGTCGACGCGCGGCAGCTCGACGTCCATCAACACGACGTCGGGCTGCAGTCGCAGCACCAGCTCGACCGCCGCGGCACCGTCGCCGGCCTCCCCGACGACCTCCAAGTCGGGCTCGCGCTCGAGCATCATCCTCAGGCCCCCGCGCACCAGCGCGTGGTCGTCGCAGATCGCGATCGTGCTCGGCATCGTGCGCATCTTGGCCGATCAGCTGTCCGGGCGGATCCCACGGGCGACCGAGTCGGCCGATCCGAAGGTCGGTCGCGGCGGGACCTTCGGCTGATGGACTGCCGCGCGGCCGCCGGCAGGGTTGCCGCCATGAACTCCGTCGCCCCCGACTCCCCTCCGGCGCCCGCTGCCGTGCGCGGCGCGAGCCGCCCCGCGGCGGTCGCGCTCGACCACCTCGTGCTGCCGCTCGCGCGCGTCCGCTCGCTGACCGCCTGGGCGCTCGTCGCCGCCGCGATCCTCGTCGTCGCCGGCGTCGCGACGACGCCTCACGACGACGGCACGACCGCCGGCCTGCTCGACCAGATGGCGCTCCACCCCGGGCGCACGCAGGTCAGCGACCTGCTGCTGCACCTCGGCTGGACCGGCGCCGCGCTCGCCTGCATCGGGCTGGCGCTGCTCGGCAGCGTCCGTCGCGGCCCGCTGCTGCTGGCCGGCTGCGTGCTCGCCGCGATCGGGCTGACGACGCTGCCGGGCCTGTTCGCGACCGACGCCTACGACATGGCGATCGCGCAGGAGCTGCCGCGCGCGCTCGGGATCGCCGTCAGCGAGGAGGCCGCCTCCAAGCCGATCGCCGCCTTCCTCTTCATCACCGCGTCGCTCGGCGCGACGCTCGGGCCGGCGCTGCTGCTCGCCGCGCTGTGGCGGCAGGGGACGCTCGGGGTGGCGCCGTGGCTGCTGGCAATCGCCGGACCGCTGCTGGCGGTCGCCGGCGGCCGCCCCGTGACCGCGGTCGCCGGCTGCGCGCTGCTCGGGCTCGGCTACGTGCTCGCCGCCTGGGAGCTGGTGCGCGAACGCGGGTGACGGGCGCGCCGGTCCCCTAGGCTGCGCCGCGTGCGTGAGGCAGCGGGCGCCGAAGGAGATGAGCGTGCTGGGTCGCGGGCGGGCGGCTCAGCTCGCGGCGCGGCGGCGCGCGGCAGCGCAGCCGCAAGCGGCAACGCGGCGGCGCGCGGCAGCGCAGCCGCAAGCGGCAACGCGGCGGCGGGCGACGGATCGCGGCGGCTGCTGCGCTGGGGCGATGCAGCGCTGCTCGGCGGGCTCGCGGGGGTCGCGATCGTCGAGGCGGCGACGGTCGCTCCGGACGTGCCGTCGCGCGGGCTGGCACTGGCAGTCGCGCTGGCGCTGATCGCGCCGCTGACGGTCCGCCGCGACCACCCGCTGCTCGTCTGCTGGAGCATCTCGCTCTGCTTCGCGCTGGCGGCGGCGAGCGGCGTCGTCAACATGGACGAGACCTCCGGCTGCCAGCTGACGCTGCTCGTCGCGGTGGTGGCGATGGCCCGTCACACCGACCGGCTCGGCGCGGTCGTGGTGACGGCAGTCGGACTCTCCGTGCTCGCCTCGCTCGGCACCGGCCTCTTCAGCGACGGGCTCCCGCGGCCGGGCGACGTGCTGTTCGGCTTCGCCTTCATCGTCGCCGCCGTGGCGTTCGGGCGGGCGCTGCGCAGCGGCGCGCTGCGGACGCTGCGGCGGCGGATCGAGCTGGACGCGGTCCACGGCGAGCAGGAGGCGGCCGACGCCGCGGCGCGGCAGGAGCGCCGCCGGCTCGCGCGCGAGCTGCACGACCTCTGCAGCCACCATCTCGTCGTCGCGGCGCTGCACGCCTCGATCGCCGCTCGCGAGGTCGAGCGGGCACCAGAGGCGGTCGCCGCGCCGCTGGCGATCGCCCGCACCGCTGTCGACCGGACGGCCGGGGCGCTCGCGGAGCTGACCGGCGCAGCGCCCGCGGGCCTGCCGGACGGCGCCGCCGCGCTCGACGCGGCGCTGGAGCAGGCACGGACGCTGGGGGCGCGGGTGACGGTGGCGGCGGACGCGGTGCCGGACGCGGTCGCGCTGACGGCCGCGCGGATCGTCCAGGAGTCGCTCACGAACGCGGCCAAGCATGCGGCGGGCGCGCCGGTCGCGGTGACGCTGTCGACGTCGGCGGCCGCGCTGGAGGTGACGGTGCG
>DATIOB010000043.1:0-1746 GCA_035473605.1 Conexibacter sp. | reverse complement strand
TCTGCGGCGACTGCACGCGGTCGCGCGTCTCGGCCGAGGGCAAGCTCTACACCTGCCTCTTCGCGGTGCGCGGCCACGACCTGAGGGCCCTGATCCGCAGCGGTGCGACCGACGAGGAGCTCGGAGTCCGACAGCTCGCTGCGGACGAGTGCGCGGAGGTCGTGGCCGCGCACCGCGAAGAGGCAGGTGTAAAGCTTGCCGTCGGCCGCCAGGCGCGCGCGCGTGCAGTTGTGGCAGAAGGGCTGCGTGACGGACGAGATCAGGCCGATCTCGCCGCCGCCGTCGCGGTAGCGATAGCGGGAGGCGACCTCGCCGCGGTAGCCGGGCTCGACCGGCTCCAGAGGCCAGCGCTCGTCGATCGCGGTCACGATCTCGGCCGACGGCACGACCTCGTCGAGCTGCCAGCCGTTCGTCGCGCCGACGTCCATGTACTCGATGAAGCGCAGGATCACGCCGGTGCCGCGGAAGCGCTCGGCCATCGCAAGGATGCCGTCGTCGTTGGTGCCGCGCTTGACGACCATGTTGACCTTGACCGGCCGGAGGCCGGCGGCGAGCGCCGCCTCGATGCCCTCGACCACGGCTGCGACCGGGAAGTCGACGTCGTTCATCGCCCGGAACGTGGCGTCGTCGAGGGAGTCCAGCGACACGGTCACGCGGCCGAGGCCCGCGTCGGCGAGGCGCTGCGCCATGCGCGCGAGCAGCGAGCCGTTCGTCGTCAGCGTCACGTCGGCGATGCCGGGAACGGCCGCGAGCCGCGCGATCAGCTCGTCGACGCCGCGCCGCACGAGCGGCTCGCCACCGGTGATGCGCAGCTTCTCGACGCCCATGCCGGCGAACGTGCGCGTGAGCCGCTCGATCTCCTCGAACGTCAGGAGCTGCTCGCGGCGCAGGAACTCGAACTGCTTGCCGAAGACCTCCTTCGGCATGCAGTACACGCAGCGGAAGTTGCAGCGATCCGTGACCGAGATGCGCAGGTCGCGCACGGGCCGGGCGAGCTTGTCGAGAGCGACGGTCATCAGGTGCAGTATTGCGCGGGTCGCAGTAGCCTGGCGACGTGGCCATCGCCGTCGGACAGCGCGCAGTGCAGGAGTTCACCGTCGACGACCGCGTGATCGAGCTCTTCGGCGAGGCCTCCACGGATCGCAACCCGCTGCATTTCGACGACGAGTTCGGGCGGGCCACGCCGTTCGGCGGACGCATCGCGCACGGCATGATCACGGCTGCGTTCATCTCGGCGGTGATCGGCAACGAGCTGCCCGGGCACGGCTCCGTCTACCTCGGCCAGACGCTCAAGTTCCGTGCGCCCGTGCGTCCCGGCGACGTCGTGCGCGTCGAGGTCGAGGTGCTCGACTACGACCCCGGCCGGCGCGGCGCCCGTCTCTCGACGCGCGCCTATGTGGGCGACACCCTCGTCGTGGACGGCGAGGCGAAGCTCATCGCCCCCGCCTGATGCTCCCGCTCGGAACCGTCGTCGCGATTGGGGCGGACGGGCGCGAGCGGCGGTTCGCGGCCGACCAGGTCGAGCGCGACACGCGGCGCGCCGCGGCCGGCCTGGCGCGCGCAGGAGTCGGGGCCGGCGACCGGGTGATCGTGCGGCTCCCGAAGCGCTACGAATGGCTGCTGGCGCTGGGCGCCCTCTACCGCCTCGGGGCCGTGGGCGCGCTGTGCCCGGAGCTGACGCCGGACGCGGAGGTCGAAGGGCGGAGGCGTCAGCTCGGCGCCCGGCACGCGTTGCTGGAACCCGGC
>DATIOB010000042.1:0-1965 GCA_035473605.1 Conexibacter sp. | reverse complement strand
GGCCGACGGCCCGGCGCGCTTCGAGCTCGAGTACCTGCTGGCGGTCGGCACGCGCAGCTGAGCGCGCGGCGCGCGAGCAGCGGAGAGTTTGGTACCCAGGCGGTACGAAACTCTCCGCTGCTCGCGCGGCGAGGCTGCGGCGGGAGTGAACCGCCATGCGCACCCTCGCGCCCGGATAGGCTCGCCCCGTGTCTGCGGCGAGCCTCTCCGGCGCCGGTCGTCGTGCGGTCGGTCGCGACCTGCGCGCGATCGTCGCCTTCCACGCGCTCTTCTTCGCCTGCGCGGGCGCGATCGCGCTGCTCGACGCGCCCGCGAAGGGGTGGGCGGTGCTCGCGCTGGTCGTCGGCTACAACGTCGGCCTGCCGCTGATCGCCCGCGCGGTCGGGCGCGACGACTGGTTCGCGCTGTGGCGTTTCCTGCTCACCGTGTCGGTCTTCCAGGTGCTGCCCGACTGGGTGCTGTCGGCGCAGATCGGCACGCTCTCGTTCCCCGCCATCGGCGGCCCGCGGCTCGACGACGCGATCACGCTCGCGATGGCCGGGATGTGGGTGCCGCCGCTGTTCATCGTGCTGGCGCTGGCGCGCTGGCTGGCGGCGCGCGGCGCAGCGAGCGCGCCGGCCGGCCACGCGCCCGCGGGCGCCGCCCTCGCCGCCGCGCTCGCCTTCGCCGTCTTCCTCGGCAGCGAGCTGTTCGCGCCGCTGCTGGAGCTGTGGGAGCCGGTCGGGGACACGGTTCAGGTCGCTGGCGTCGCGCTGTACGTGCTGCCGGCGGAGGCGGCGCTGGGCTGGGCGGCGGCGACCGCCTTCGCGCTCGCGGGCGCGGCCTCGGCGCCGCGGCGGATCCTCGCCGCGCTGGCCGTCTCGACCTTCTACACCGGCGCGCTCGTGCTCGCGCACTTCCTGATCGACGTCGCCGGCTGGGGTGTGACGGTGTAGCGACGGACCCGCCGCGGTCTGGATTCCCGGCGCGCGTAGGCTGAGGGCATGTCGTTCATCTTCATCACCGGATCGGCCGACGGCCTCGGGCAGGAGGCCGCGCGGCGCCTGCTCGCCGACGGTCACGAGGTCGTGCTGCACGCGCGCTCGCCGCGGCGGGCGCAGGAGGCGCTTGCCGCGCTGCCGGGCGCGCGCGGCGCAGTCCACGGCGACCTCTCCAGCATCGCCGAGACGCGCGCCGTCGCCGAGCAGGCGAACGCGCTCGGCCGCTTCGACGCCGTGATCCACAACGCCGGCGTCTACCTCGGCCCGCGGCAGGAGACGGTCGACGGCCTCGAACGGGTCTTCGCCGTCAACGTGCTCGCGCCGTACCTGCTGAGCAGCGCGATGGAGCGGCCGCAGCGGCTCGTCTACCTCAGCTCCGGCATGCACCGCACGGGCGAGGTGCGGCTCGACGACCTGCAGTGGCGCCGACGGCCATGGAACGACACGCAGGCGTACTGCGACTCGAAGCTGCTCGTCGTCGCGCTGGCGCTCGCGTTCGCGCGCCGCTGGCCGGAGGTGCGCGCCAACGCCGTCGACCCCGGCTGGATCCAGACGAAGATGGGCGGCGCCGGGGCCCCGGACGGCCTCGACGTCGGCAGCGAGACGCAGGTCTGGCTGGCCGGCTCCGACGCGCCCGAGGCGGCCGCCGCGACCGGCGGCTACTGGTTCCGCGGCGCCCGCGAGCAGCCTCGGCCCGAAGCCGCCGACGCGGAGGTCCAGGAGGCGCTGCTGGCCGAGTGCGCGCGGCTCAGCGGGGTCGCGCTGGAGGCGTGAGCAGGACCCGCCCGACCCTCCTTCCGGCGCGTCATCGGCGGAAAGCTGGAGCCGTCGCGGTGTGACTAGGGTGGCGCCTGCCCGCTCGCAGGGGGCGGGCGTCGTTCAGCACAAGGAGGTGGCCCCAGTGGGTCTGAAGGACTTCATGATGAAGCGGTTCATGGCATCGGCGCCCGACCACGGGGCGGTGATCCAGGAACGGCTCGGCGAC
>DATIOB010000041.1:0-8197 GCA_035473605.1 Conexibacter sp. | reverse complement strand
CGTCGGCACCCGGCCTCAGCGCACCGCGAAGGCGCTGAGGCTCGAGAAGCGGGCGCCGATGACGCGGGTGCGGAGGACGAGCGGACCGGTGCCCGCGGCGACGCGGATGCGGAGCGAGTAGGCGCCGGTTCTGCGGTCGATCCGCGGCGTGCCGATCGTGGCCAGCGGCTGCAGCGCTCCGGCGCACGCGCCTGAGCGGCCGAACGGTTCGATCCGCTCGACCGCGCCGGTGCGGGCGAGATCGACGCGGCCGTGCAGCGTGACGGTCGTGCCGGCGCGGGCGAGCTTCGTCAGCGCGTTGGCCCGGCGCAGCTTGACCGGAGCCAGGGGCTCGGCGCCGCCGACGACGCGGTAGCCGAGCGCATTGCGAGCGAGCGCGCCGCGCGGCGCATTCACGGCGGTCGTGAAGCGGCCGCCGCTGCCGGCTGTCGTGCGGCCGACGGTGGTGCCGGCGCCGTCCGCGACGGCGATCTCCGTGCCGGCCGGCTGGGCCGTCCAGCCGGTCACGTGGACGCGGCCCGACCGCACAGCGACGTCGGTGACGACACCCGCGGGCGTGCAGACGGGTGCGCTGGGCTGCTCCGGGGTTCTGGCCTGTTCCGGCGTTCTGGGCTGCTCCGGCGTTCTGGGCTGCTCGGGCGTTCTCGGCTGCTCCGGCGTTCTGGGCTGCTCCGGCGTTCTGGGCTCGGCCGACGGAGGCGACTCGAGCGTGACGGCGGTGCTGATCGCGTCGGCCGAGTTGCCGGCGGCGTCAGTCAGCGTCAGCCGCACGCGGTAGTCGCCGGCGGCGGGACCGATCGTGACGGCGGCGCTGCCGGCGGTGACGGTGACGGCGCTGCCGATGGACGTCCCTGCGGCGTCGATCACCTGCGCGGTGACGGTGTCGGCGTCTCCGGGGCGCGTGAAGGAGACAGTGCGCGCCGAGGTCTGGGAGCGGGCGGGCGTCACGCTCAGGCCGAGCGCGGCGGTCGACGGCGCGACGCGGTCGAGCGTGACCGGCACGGCGGCGCTGGTCGTTCTCAGCGTCCGATCGCTCTCGCGCACGACGCGGACGTCGTAGCTGCCGTCGGCGTCGGGGAGCGTGAGGGCGACCTCGCCGTCACCGTCGTCGTCGCCGGCCGAGGCGACGACGGTGGTGCCGTCGACGGCCTCGACGGTCGCGGCGGCGACGTCGGCGGCGCGCGCGAACGTGACGGTGCGGGCGCGGCTGTTCGCGGCGCCCGTGACGGAGGGCGCGGCGTCGCTCGGCGGCGAGGGCGCGACGAAGGTGGCGTCGGTGCTCTCGACCGTGCCCTCGGCATTGGTCGCCCGCACGCGGTAGTGGTAGGTCTCGCCGCTGGTCAGCCCGCTCAGCGGGACGGTGTACGGCTGCGAGCCGGTCGCCGAGCCGGGGATCGTCACGGCGGTCGTCGTCGTCCCGTATGCGGTCGTGGTGCCGTAGTCGACGACGACGTCGGTGTCGAAGCCCTGCGGGTCGACCGCGCCGGTGACGCGCAGCGCGCCGGTCGCGGGCACGGTCGCGGTCAGGCCGGTCGGGGCGGCGAGGCTCGTGATCGTCAGCGCGACGTCGTCGATGTCGACGTTGCCGGAGGTGACGGCGGAGACGTGGGTCGTGACGGCGACGTCGAGCTGGAGTCTGTAGGTCCGCCCTGGCACGACGCTGCCGGCGGGGACCGTCACGGTCTGCGTCGAGAAGGAGGCCGAGGCGGCGGTCAGCGGCACGTCCGCGATCAGGATCGATCTGGTCCCGTCGGCGACGTCGATCAGCCGCGGGCGGTAGACCACCGTCCCGATCGCGTTCAGGCTGGCGACCTGCGGGCGCAGCGCGACCGACAGTCTCGCCTCGTCGATGGCGGCCGGCGCGACGAACGACGGGGAGGTCCACGCGATCGTCGTCGTCGAGAGGACGCCGAGGAGCGTGCCGAAGGTGTCTCGCAGGTGGCCGTCGGCGGCCCCGCCGCTGCCGCCGGTCGACCGGTAGCTCGGCGTCGCAGGGGGGCAGGTGACCCCCGGGATGCAGACGAGCCCGCCGAAGTCGACGGCGCTGCTCCACCCGCCGACGGTGGTCGCGAAGGTGCGCGCCTCGGCAGGGTCGGGCACGACCGTCTGCTGGCCGGCTGCGGCAACGGGGGCGTGGACGGCGGCGAGCGCGAGCGCGAGCAGCGCGACGCGGGCCGCGGGCAGGCGGGCCATGCGATTCCTCTTCTGGACGACGGGTGCGGGGATGAGATCTGCGACGCGAGAGCGCACTCCTCCCGGCTATCGGCAGCGTGCCAGAGAGCTGTAGCGGCCACGGCCCACGTGACCTGGCTCCCTTGCTGCGCCGGCCGCGTCGCCGTCCGCGCCTGCGGGCATGCTCGGGTCCATGCCCCGCGTCAACCTCGCAGACGACCTGCCGCTCGACTGGGACCCCGACGACCCGGACGGGTTCAGAGCCGGGATGGCCCGCTTCGGCAGAGCGCTCGGCGCACGGCGGACGAGCGCCTCGCTGTACGTGCTGCCGCCGGGCCAGGCGATCTGCCCGTATCACTACGAGTACGGGGAGGAGGAGTGGGCGCTCGTGCTCGAGGGCCGGCCGACGGTGCGCACGCCGGAGGGCGAGGAGCAGCTCTCCCCGCACGACCTGCTCTTCTTCGCGACCGGCCCCGAGGGCGCGCACGAGCTGCGCAACGACTCCGACGAGCCGGTGCGGCTGCTGATGTGGTCCGAGGTCGTGCTGCCGACCGGGACCGCCTACCCGGACAGCGGCAAGGTCGCGCTCTACACCGGCGACGCAGCCGAGGACGCGATCGTCGAACGCACGAGCGTCGTCGACTACTTCCACGGCGAGCCGCCGCGGCCGGCGGGCTGAGGCCGCGCGCGGATCAGGGGCCGCGGCCTGCAGCGGGCGGTGCGCTCCGCCGTTGCTGGCGCGTTTGCGCTCGCCGCCACGCAGGGATGTCGGCGACCGAGGGGCGCAGGATGCGACGGATGACGAGGCGCTTGATCGGCGCGGCGGCAGCAGCAGCGGCGGTGGTCGCCGTCGTGCCCGCCGCGGCAGCGGCGGAGGAGTGGCAGGTCCCGACGCTGACGCTCAGCGTCCCGCCCGGCGCGATCGCCTACCGCGACCTTCGCGCGATCGCGCCGCTCGACGGGATGGTCGTCGGGCCGGGGGGCCTTCTCGCTCAGCGCGAGCTGGCTCCCCGGCGCGTTCGGAATCGGACCCACCGCGATCTCCGTCTGCGCTTGGGTCGTCCGACCCGACGGCGTCAGTGAGATGGTCTCCGAGAGCATCGGCGTGCCGACACGCAGACCGGCGGCGACACTCGTCGTCAGACCGTCGCCTCAGGCCGACGTCGGCGTGCCCACGACCGTCACCGTCAGCGGCAGCGTCGAGGTGGCGCGGCGGCTCGACGTCTACTACGCCGCGGTGATGGACTTCAGAGCGAACGCCGGCGTGCGCTTCGTCGACGTCCGCCTCTCCTGGCGCCGGACCGGCGAACGCTGGCAGCGCGAGGACGAGCGCGCCTTCGACGGGCGCATGAGCGCCTCGCTCTGGACCAACTGCCGTGCCTCCGGCGGGCGGTTGCAGTGGATCCTGGCGGCGCGCGACTCGCGCGGCACGCAGAGGTCGCGCAGAGGCAGCTTCCCGAACGCGACGGCCGCGCAGTGCGCGCGCGGCTGAAGGCAGCAGGGCGCTGAGGCACCGAACCTCCGCGACGCGGGCGAGAACGCCCGCGTCAGCGGCGCGCTGGCGCCGGCCGGGTTGGCCAGCACGGCCCAGCGGCGATCGGCGGCCGCCACGGATCCGCGCTCAGGTCAGCACGACGCGACCGCTCTGGATGTCGTAGACGGCCCCGACGATCCGGATGTCGCCGCGGCGCAGCGCCGGCGCGATGATCGGCTCGCTCTTGGTCAGCGTCAGCCGCTGCGCCCGCACGTTCGCCACCGTCCCGCGCGCGAGGCTGCGGTTGCTCGCGGGCAGCGCGGTGATCGCCGGTGTGATCCGGTCGATCAGCGAGCCGATCGCGCCGAACCTGGCGGGCGGGAAGCTCGTCTCTCCGGCCACGACGGAGATCGCGGCCTTGACCGCGCCGCAGTCGGCGTGGCCCAGGACCATGATCAGCCGCACCTTCAGCACCGCGACGGCGTATTCGAGGCTGGCGAGCGTGCCCTCGTCGACGACGTTGCCCGCGACGTGGGCGGCGAACAGGTTCCCGCGCTCCACGTCGAACACCAGCGGCGGCGAGATGCGCGAGTCCGCGCAGGTGAGGATCGCGGCGAACGGCTCCTGCGCCGTCGCGCGCCGCTCGCCGACCGGCGAGTAGTCGCGGCGCTTCCAGTTGCCCCGGCGGTATCGCGCGTTCCCGTTCATGAGCGCGTTCAGCGCCGCGGCGGGCGTGCCCGGCCGGCCCTGCGCGGCGAGCGCCAGTTCGGCGGCGGGACCGCCGGCCGCGACGGCGGCGGCCGCAGCCGCGGTGGTGCCGGCGGCCAGGAGACCACGGCGGGAGAGCTTCGGGTCGGGCGTGCTGTCATCCATCGACTGCCTCCTCGTGAATCGGTCGGACGGCGCCCGAGCGTTGGCGTGCCAGTCTGCGCGAGGGGCCGCAGCGCACGCAAGGGACCCAGGTCGCCTTCCGATCTCCCGCCAGGTGCGCCAGGCCGCGTCAGCCGCACGCGGTCCGCACGCCGCTCGTCCGCGTCGTTGCGAATCCGGCGTCAGGCCGACAGTCAGCGCACCACCGCGAGCACGCGAGGGCGATCCTCGCGCCTCTCGCCGAGGACCGACAGGTCGGCGGTTCGTTGGGCTCGCGCAGCAGCTCAACGCACAGCGTCACGGACTGCTTCTGGGGCCTTGGAGGCGATACGACCGGACCGGCCGTCGGGGTTGGTCCCGTTCGGCACGATTGCCGGGTACGCTGCACCTGTGAGCCGTGAGGATCGAAACAGCCCGGCCGCCGCACCCGGCAAGTTCGTGCGCGACCCGCTCGCCAACCCCGCCGCGATCATCGCGGCTCGCGAGCGCTCGATGGCCGAGCGTCTCGAACTCGCGATCAGCTGGAACAAGGTCGCCTCAGAGCTTCGCGCCGGCATGGTCCGCGCGAACGAGCAGTCCGCCAGACGGTGACGTTCGACGCCAGCGAGCTGTTCCGCGCACTCGCCCGCCATGAGGTCGCCTACGTGACGATCGGCGGCATGGCGATTCAGGTCTACGGCGGCCAGCGCCTGACCCAGGACCTCGATGTGACGATCGCCTCCTCGAGCGAGAACTACGCGCGGCTCGCGAAGGCCCTCGTCGACCTCGACGCCCGCATCCTCGGTCCGCAGGGGCAGCGGTCCAGATCGGTCCCGAGCGCCGGCATGCTCGCCTCCGGTGACCAGTGGCACCTCATCACCACCCACGGGCCGCTCGACCTCGTCACGCTTCCCGCCCACCTGGGCTCCTTCGCCGCGATGCGTGAGCGCGCCCACGAGATCCCGCTCGGTGACGTGATCGTGCCCGTGGCGCACCGCGACGACCTGATCACGCTCAAGCGCGCCGCCGGCCGGCCCCAAGACCTCGCCGACATCGAGCTGCTCGAATCGCTCGACGACGGCAGAGACTGACCGCCGCTGCGCGCGTCCAGGCTCAGTCAGACCAGCGGAAGTCGCGCGGACTGTTCAGCGCAGCGAGGAGGCGCTCGTCGACGCTGCGCGGCTGCGCCAGCGCTCGTCAATCGGCCGCGAAAGTGCAACTAGTTGCAGATGTGCCCGGCGATTCCGGGCGATCAAGACGACGCCTAGAAACGAAGAAACCCCCGCGTTAGCAGGGGTTTCTATGAGGGGTGAGCGACGGGACTCGAACCCGCGGCCGCCTGGACCACAATCATTGAGCCTCTATGCAGAAAAACGCATCATTTGCAGGGCTTTCTGACACCTACGAACAGGCGCAGGAATCGTTCGATTGCGTCCGATACGGTCCGATTCACGGCGATCCTGCCACTCCGCGCCGCGAGTGGCAGAACACGCCGCCCTACCCGCCCGTACACCGCAGATGGACGGCGGCGTGCGGGTCTGTCTTGGCAGACCGCCAGCCCCGGCGCGACCCGGGCCGGCGGCGCCGCCTAGCCGTTAGGGGCCTAGGCGCCGGCTGTTACGCGCTATCGCGCGTTCGGCTTCATGCCGCTCTAGGGAACGTTTCGGACCCTCCCGCCAGACACGGAATAGAAGCGGAAGGCCAGTCCTGAGGCCGGCGGTACCGATCGCGGAAATGGCAAGCCACGCGTTCATGAGAAGACCCTTCGTTCGCCAGAGCCCAATTGCTCAGGGTCAGCGTATGGTCCTCCCGGCGGTAGGGCGGCGCAAGCGCGCTTGCGTCAAAAGTATGTGTATAGCGGGCTTTTTCTTCTACCGGCCCGCGTGATTGGGCTCGCTGACCTACCCGCGCGCCTAGCAGATCGATGGAGTAGCTCGCCGCGCGAGCTACTCCATCCAGCGGAAGACGATTTGTCCATGCGGGCAGCGTACGACGGTGCGCTATCGCGGCGAAAGGCTAAGGATAAGTTCGACAGATGGATGCCGTGAAGCTCGCACAGCGTTGTTGCCACCCATGGTGCTGAAGCGGCCGAGCACGGTCTTGGTCGACACATCGAACTTGCGGCTAGCGATTCTCACGATCTCCGTTCCTGAGAGACCATTGCTGCTCTCGCCAGCGGGGAACGTAAGCAGCACATCGCATCCTGTGGCGGCGAGGTTGTCCAAGAGTTCGCTGATCGCAGGCTCTGATTGCGTACGGAGGCTGAAGCGTGAGGAAGGACGATCTTCGCGCGGCGGGTAGCGACCGACTCCGGAAACATCGACCGGCACCGCTCTCGCGACAGTTTCGAGCACATGGTAGAAGCGGCTGTACTGCACGGCCGAATAAGGCGGATCGACTATTACGAGATCGCTCGGCTTCAAACGGCGTGCTTGCTCGACGGCATCTGCAACGCCGGCCTTTCCTCTCACCCTCGCATGTCGTCTAGCTGTGTCGTTTACCCAGACGGCAATTCGCTGCAGCGGGTCGCGTTGCCAGCTCTCGGTGATGTAGCGGAGCGCGGTATCGGTCGGCTGGAATGGCTGTGCGGTATGGCCTGGAGCCGCAGCGCAGTACGCCGCCGCAGCAATTACCGCAGCATGGCAGAAAGAGCGATGAGGCTCGCGCTTGGGGAGAAGCTCAAGCGCAATATCGAGTGTGAGCGCCTGATTCGGAGAAAAGTAGTGGCCTCCGTACGCAGACCAGATGGAGCCAACCTCTGTCGCCGCACATCGCTCCCGTGCGGCGAGAACGTCCGTCTCGGTGAAGCTCTCGGGCTCCCGGCTCAGCAACGGAGACTGTTGTAGCGCCTCGCGAACGGCGGCCAGCCACGTCGCTTCCACATTCTTCGCGCTGATCGCGGTGGTGCGACCGATGACAGCTAGCGAGAGCACCGCAGCGTAGCTTTGAAGGTCGTAAGCGTGGACAGGGCGACCGGTCGCTTGCGCAGCGAACCACGCGACGGCGCCAGAGCCCGCGAACAAATCCACAACGCGTTCTGAGCTCCTCGCGCGCTCGACGATCGCCTCGCCAAACCCGTTCATGAGCATGAACCGCTTCGATCCCATGTATTTGACGGTCATGCAGCCAATCCCCACAGTGCCATGCGCTCGCATCCGGTGAGGACCGCCAGCGGGGAGGCAGCTCCGTTCAGGAGTTTGAAGAACGAGTGATCGACTCTTTGGTCAAGAGTGATTTCGAGATCGTTGATCGCGTCGTCGACATCGGCCCAGAGATCCAAGGGATCGTCGGGCATCTGGTCCTTGTCGCAGATGCCGTGGCTCTCGGCGAACGAGGTCGTCCAGAATCGGAAGTCCTCCGGGAAGACCTCCGCTCGGGAGAACATGCGGCTACTGGCGCCAGTAGCAACGCGCAAGAGAAGAGCTGCGCGCGAGATAGCGTTCGCGTGGTAGTCGGGATCCAGATAGCTGGCAGTATTGGCAGCCGCGACGAACAGCGGCGGCGTCGCGGGATCACGCTCGCGCAGTAGAAAGCTCCCGAGCTGGGAGTCCTGCCGAATGCCGAGATTGATCCGAAGAGTCCGTGCGACAGCCGCCTCAAAGTCTCTATTGCCGGAGACTCCGACGCCTCTGACGCCCTCAAAGGCTCGTTCGAGAGTGAGGCGCAGGAGGTGGGTGTCGAGTTGTTGGAAGGGATCGCTCG
>DATIOB010000040.1:0-3856 GCA_035473605.1 Conexibacter sp. | reverse complement strand
GATCCCCCACGCGGCTCGCTCGCGGCACGTGCGGCGGCGGCGCGCATGCCGCCGGCGCGGACCGCCGCACCGCGCGGTTGCGGCGCGGGCGCGGGCGCGGCGGATCGCGGCGCGGATGCGCGCGGTTGCGGCGCGCGTTGTGCGGATCGCGGCTCGTTCGTGCGAGTTTGCGGCGCGGACTGCGCAGAGCGCGGCGCGCGCTGTGCGGAGAGCGGCTCGGATGCGCGCGGCGCGGGCTGTGCGGAGCGCGGCTCGGATGCGCGCGGCGCGCGCTGTGCGGCCTTACGGGATGCGCGCCCGCCGTTCTGGGCGGCCTCGACACGGTCGTGCAGGTCGGCGGCGCGGCTCGGCGCGGCCGCGTGCATGCCCGTGGCCGGGTTCTCCAGCTCCTGCTTGCGCGGCGCGGCCGGTCCCGAGACGCGACGCGCCGGCGGCGGGCCTCTGCGACGTCCGCCGCCGTGGCCGTTGCCGGCATCGGAGCCGGAGACGCGGCGGCGGGCGGCGGCGGTGGCGGGCGCCGGGGTCACGAGATCTCCTTCAGCTTGCGCGCACCACGCAGGTGCGCCGACTTCGCGCGCGGGTTGTGCGCGACCTCCCCGGCGGTCGGGGCGATCGCACGACGTGTCAGCAGCTCGCCCTCGGGCGTGCGACCGCAGGCGCAGACGGGCAGATCGGGCGGGCAGATGCAGCCCTGCGCACGCGCGACGAGGAAGCGCTTGACGCGCCGGTCCTCCAGCGAGTGGAAGGTGATCGCGGCGAGCTTGCCGCCTTCCTTCAGCACGTCCCAGGCGCAGGGAAGCCCTTCGTCGACCTGCTCCAGCTCGGCGTTGACGGCGATCCGGATCGCCTGGAAGGTGCGCTTGGCCGGATGGCCGCCGGCGAACTGGGCCGGGGTCGGGATCGCCGACTTCAGCACCTCGACCAGCTCCTGCGTCGTCTCGATCGGCGTCTGCTGGCGCGTGCGCACGATCGCGCGGGCGATCTTGCCGGCGTAGCGCTCCTCGCCGTACTCCTTCAGCAGGCGCGCGAGCTGGCGCTCGTCCCACGTGTTGACGACCTCGTGGGCGCTCAGCTCCTGATCGGGGTCCATCCGCATGTCGAGCGGGGCGTCGTAGGCGTAGGAGAAGCCGCGCTCCCACGTGTCGACCTGCATCGAGGACATGCCGAGGTCCATGTAGACGGCGTCGGCGCGCGTGCCCTCCTCGCGGAGCAGCTCGAGGCCCTGCGCGAAGTCGGCGCGGATGAAGCGGGTCGCGCAGGCGACCTCGGCGGTCAGCTCGGCGAAGCGCTGCTCGGCGATCGGATCGCGGTCGATCGCGATCAGCGTGCCGCTGGAGCCGATGCGGTCGGCGACGAGGCGCGCGTGACCGCCGCCGCCGAAGGTGCAGTCGACGGCGACCTGGCCGGGCTGCGGGTCGAGCAGCTCGATCAGCTCCCCAGCGAGGACGGGGATGTGGATGCCGGTCATGTCAAGGAGTGTGGCCATTAGTTATGGAAACCGTTCAGCCCGCCGAAGACTGCAGGCCCGCCGCGATGTCCGAGACGTTCTCCAGCACTTCGCCGTTGTACGCCGCCCAGCCCGTGCGATCCCAGATCTCCAGGCACTCGCCCGCGCCCACGACGCTGACGTCCTTCGTCAGCTTTCCGGAGTCGAGCAGGAATCTGGGCACCATCACGCGCCCGGCCCCGTCCAGCTCGGTCGGATGCGAGTTCGCGGTGAAGTGGCGCTTGAGCTTGCGGAACTCGGGCGA
This sequence comes from Conexibacter sp., assembly GCA_035473605.1. Lineage (GTDB taxonomy): Bacteria > Actinomycetota > Thermoleophilia > Solirubrobacterales > Solirubrobacteraceae > Conexibacter. The sequence goes on along the minus strand of DATIOB010000040.1, from coordinate 2,105 downwards.
GAGCGGGCTGTGCCCTTCCAGCGCCGCCGCGGTCCACGCGTCGTAGTCCTCGGGCCGCCAGATCGCGACGCAGTCCTCGAGCCCGGCCGCGAGCACGATCCCCTCCGCGAAGGAGGCCCGGTATCGCGTCGGAACCGTCAGCCGGTTCTTCGCGTCGAGGGTGAGATCGAAGGTGCCGCGAAACGTCAAGGGTCATCGCCTGAAGAGGTTCCGAACCGGGGTGGCTGGGTGGGAGGAGCCCTGCCACCCCGGTCCGTATGCGAGGCAAGCTAACCCACTCTCTCCCACTTTGCAACCCATCTACCGCCCTTTCACCCACCGATCATGGCGAGGAGTTCGCCGAGGCCCCGGATTCCCCTTCACTGCGGGTCATCGCGCGGTGGGACGCGGTGGGAGGCTCGTCGACCGATTGGCGCACGAGTGCATGCAGGCGGGCGAACTGGGCGCCGACTTGCAGCAGCGACGGGCCGCGGTGGGGTTTCCGTCCGTCCGGTGTGCCGAAGTGGGACGGGCCGGGTGCGAGGCGCGACGGCTGCGAGGCGCGGCGGGCGGCGCCGCGCGAGCAAGACCTGCCGCGAGCGTTGCGCGCGTCAGGCGCCGGCGCGCGCGGCGGCGGTGCGCAACGACGCGCGAGCGTCGGCGGCGAGCCGGCCGACCAGCTCGGCGGCCGACACCGGCTCGGCCAGCTCGTGCGCCTGGCCGGCCCAGAGGTTGATCGCGTCGGCCTCGCCGCGCGCGCGGGCGGCGGCGCGCAGCGGGGCGGTCAGGTGGTGGACCTCGGGATAGGCGCTCGGCGCGGCGTCGCCGTGCTCGCGCAGGAAGCGGTTGACGATCCCGCGGGCGGTGCGGCCGCTGAAGGCGCGGGTCAGTGCGGTCCCCTCCGGGCTCGCGAGCGCGGCGCGGTGAGGCGCCGAGGTGCCGGCCTCCGGCGTCAGCATGAAGGCGCTGCCGAGCTGCGCGGCGCTGGCGCCGGCCGCGAGGACCGCTGCGACGCCGGCGCCGTTCATGATCCCGCCGGCGCCGACGAGCGGCAGCGCCGGCGCGCTGACGGCGACGAGCTGCAGCAGCGCGAGCAGGCCGATCTCGGCCGGTGCCGCATCGTCGAAGGTGCCGCGATGGCCGCCGGCCTCCGCGCCCTGGACGACCAGCACGTCGACGCCGGCCGCGGCGGCGGCGCGCGCCTCGGCGGCAGTGGTGACCGTCTGCCAGACCGCGATCCCCTCCTGCTGCAGAGCGCCGACGAGCTCGCGCGCAGGCAGCGCGAAGGTGAACGAGACGACCGCCGGGCGGGCCTGCCGCAGCAGCTCGACCTTCTCGCCGAAGCGGTCGTCGTCGAAGCGCGGGGCGCCGAGCGCGACGCCGAGCCGGTCGCTCTCGTCGCACAACGTGGTCGCGTAGCGCTCGACCTCGGCCGCAGCCGCCGGCTCCCCACCGGGCGCGAACACGTTGACGCCGACCGGGGCGCTCGTGTGCGCCCGCACCTCCGCCAGCTCGGTCGCGACGGCCTCCGGCGTCTTGTAACCGGCGGCGAGGAAGCCGAGCCCGCCCGCGGCCGAGACGGCGGCGGCGAGCGCCGCGGTCGACGGCCCGCCGGCGAGCGGCGCCTGAACGATCGGATGCGCAAGCCGGTCGAGCGCGAAGCGGGTCACCGTGCAGACGGTAGCCGAGCGGTCGCCGCGTCGCCCGATCGCGCCAGCGCCGAGGACCGCCGGTCTACCGCTGCTGGGTGGTAGTAGACCTGCCGTCCTCCCGCGGTGGGGCGGTCGGGCGCTCGCGCGGCGCGGCGCTCGGCGCGCGCGGCTACCCGACGAACGCGGTCAACAGCGCGGCGCCGACCAGCAGCAGCACCGACGGGACGAGCAGCAGTGCGACGACGAGCTGGATCTTCGGCGCGGCGCGCGCCGCCTGCTCGTCGAGCCGCCGCGCCCGTGCGGCGCGCGCTTCGCGCGCCTGCGCGAGCAGTGCGTCGCCAAGCGGTGCGCCGTGGCGCGCCGCGCGTTCGAGCGTGCGCACGAGCGCGGCGACGCCGGGCGCGGGGCAGCGCTCGACGAGCGCCGCCAGCGCCCGTTCGCGTGGACCGCCCAGCTCGACGTGCAGAGCGACCG
>DATIOB010000039.1:0-1615 GCA_035473605.1 Conexibacter sp. | reverse complement strand
GTGCCGCAGTACGTGCCGCCGCCGCTGGTCGCCGGCGAGCCGCCGCTGCAGCCGCCGAACGCGCGGCCGATCGTGGGCGTCTCGCCGCCGCCCCCGACGACCAGCTTCACGAGCCCGACGCCGCCCGGCGGCGCGACCGTGCGCGTCTACGAGGAGAAGCGCGAGGAGGAGGTCGCGCCCGAGCAGTCGTCGGCGTTCGCGGCCTACAACCCGGACGAGCACGTCCCGCTCGCGCCGGCGCTGCTCGGCGTCGCGCTGCTGGCCGCCTTCAGCGGCACGGCGCTGACGCTCGGCGTCCGCCGCCGTGACCGCAACCGGCCGCGCCACGTCGCGCCGGCCACCGCGACCGCCCGCGCACGGGCGCGCGCCGACCAACGACAGAGCCCCCACAGGAGGCGCCGATGATGGAACGACTGAACAGAGGCGCCGGCATCGCCGCGCTCTTCGTGGCGCTGCTGGCGCTGGTGCTCGCCGTGACGGTCCCCGCGCTCGCGCAGAAGGGCGCGCAGAGACCGAAGAAGCAGGTGAAGAAGGCGCAGACGGTGACGCTGGTGAGAGGGAAGATCCCGGCCAGATACCTGCCGGCGACGGTCGCGCGCGCCAGACGCGCCGACAGACTCGGCGCCGACGGCGACACGGCCGAGGCGCTGCGCGGCAGCTGCTCGCCCGACACCGTCGACCTCGGCACCTGGTGCCTCTCCTCGGCGCTCTACCCGCTCGCCGACGACGAGGTCGGCAAGAACGACTACCTGTTCGCGACGCAGAAGTGCGTCGACCTCGGCGGCTGGCTGCCGACGGCGGCGCAGCTCGTCGGCGCGGCGCCGCGCGTGAAGCTCGCCTCGACGATCGACGACAGCCGCCTGACGGCGACGGTCGACCTCGACGCGACCGACGGCATGAAGGACCGGCGCGAGATGTCCGCGACGTTGATCACGACCGCCGCGGGCGCCTCCGCCGCCGGCGCGCTCGGCGTCACCGAGGGCTCGAAGGGCGATCCGAAGACCGGCGAGCCCGACCCGGTCACGCTGCCGTCCAACCCGCTGCCGGAGACGCTCCAGTACGTGACCGTCTACGACAACAGGGACAAGGGCGGCTTCGCCGGCGGCAAGGCCGTCAGCCAGCCCGAGTCGTTCCGCTGCGCCTACGCGAAGGTCGAGGGCTCGGCGCAGAGAGAGATCGGCTGAGAGAGGCGCCCGGCCCGCCCGCCCGCCATGACCGCGGATCTGTGCATGTCATGGAGGCACAGATCCGCACCCATGCCGTCCGCGCTACCGTGAAGGTCCGCCTGCGTTGCCGCCCGGGCGGGCCGTCATGCGCCGTTCCCAGATCCTCATCACGCTGTTCGTCGCGCTCGCGCTGATCGCCGCGCCGGTTGCCGCGAGCACGCTCGACCACGAGGGCGCGCCGCGCCTGCAGCCGCATCCGGCGCAGGTCTCGCGCGCGCCGTGGGCGACGCTGCTGACGCCGCCGCTGGCGCCCGGCATACCGCCCGTCTCCGGCGGCGTCACGTCCGACGCCGTCCCGGGCGACGCGTCCGGAAGCATCCGCCAGTTCGTCAGCGACTACAAACATCAGCATGAGAGGACAGATTCGACGTTCGTGGACGAAGAATTCC
>DATIOB010000038.1:0-2446 GCA_035473605.1 Conexibacter sp. | reverse complement strand
GACGGCGCGCGGCGGCACGACCCATGCCGACGGCGCGCGGCGCGAGCGCCTCGGCGCGCGCGGCGCGGGAAACGGCGCCGCCGCCGCGCGCGGCGGCGCGGACGCTGCCGGCGAGCAGGTCGACGGCGTCGTCGTCGGCGCCGAGGGCGCGGCGGGCGACGACCGCGGCGACACTGCGATCGCGGCCGCCTTCGGCCTCCACGACGCAAGCGCGGGCGGCGACAGCGGCCCGTGGCTGGCGGTCGCGCTCGCCGGCGCGCTGCTGCTCGCCGCCGGCGGTGGCGGACTCGCGGAGCGACGGCGACGATGACACCGCTCGCCGCATCCCTCCACGACCGCATCGGCGACGCGCTCGCGCAGCTCGTCGCGCTGCTGGCGATCCCCGTGCTGCTGCTCGCGGTTGCCGCGCTGCTGCTGTGCGCGGTCGAGTGGGGCCGCTACGCGACCGAGAGCTGGCAGCGCCGCGCCCGTCACCGCGAGCAGCCGCTGCGCGCCCTGGCCGCGCGCGCGGTCACCGCGCCCGGCGAGGCGCCGCTGCTGGCGCCGCTGGCGCCGACCGCCTTCGCCGGAACGGCGATCGAGCAGCTGGCCGCCGCCGTCGGCAGCGGCCGCCCGCGGGCGGCCGAGCACGCGCTCGCCGACTTCGAGCTGGCGGCCCAGCGCCGGCTCGACCGCACCCGCCTGCTCGTGCGCGCCGGCCCCGCGATCGGGCTGATGGGGACGCTTATCCCGCTCGCTCCCGGCCTCAAGGCGCTCTCCAGCGGCGACGTCGGCGCGCTCGCCGGCGACCTCCGGATCGCCTTCGCGGCCACCGTCGTCGGCCTGCTCGTCGGCACCGTCGCCTTCGCGCTGACGCTCGTCCGCACCCGTCTCTACAGCGAGGACCTGATCGCGCTCGAACGCGCGGCGGAGACGCTCGCGACCCCGACGGACGCACGATGAGCCGCATCGGACTCGACCGCCACAGCGGCCTCGACGACGCCGCCGGCGACCCGCTCGACGGCCTCGTCAACCTCTTCGACGTCGGCATCGTGCTCGCCGTCGCCTTTCTCGTCGCGGGCCTCGGCCTCACCAGCACCCAAAGACGCGCAGCCACCTCCAGAGGTCCGCGGCAGGGAAGCGAGCACAGCATCCCCAGCCCCGCGACCGCCCCGCCCGCCAGCGGACGCGGCAGAGCCGTCGGCCGCGTCTTCCGCCTCGCCGACGGCCGCCTCGTCTACGTCGAAGACGGCACGGCGCCCTAGAGCGAGCCCGCTCGCGCGGCACGGGCGCACGCACCCCGGACGGCTCGTGCACGCCTCCTTGCTCTCGCGGCCGTGCCGGTGGACGATCGGGCGAAGCCGACCGGGTGAGGAGGCGCGTGCCGCGCCCGGCGACGCGACTGCGACTGCGACTGCGACTGCGACTGCGACTGCATGGTGCAAGCGAGCTTCGGCGTCTGCGACGGCACCAGACTGTGGGCGGTCCGCTACGCGACCGACGGTCCGCCGCGCTCCCTGTTGCATCGCGGCGAGCTGCTGGACCAGGAGCCGTTCCAGCCCCTGGCGCGGGCGCTCACGGCGCCAGCGCCTTCGCCTTCAGCGACGCGAACTCGGCGTCGGTGATCGTTCCTCTCGCGCGCAACCGCTCGGCCGCCTCGATCTGCGCGACGGCGCCAGCGCTGGTGCCGCCGCCGTTGCCGTTGCCGGTCTGGGCGACCGCGCGAACGCGATCGTCGAACTGCGCCTGCATCCGGTCGGCCTGCGCCAGATTGCGGCGCACCATCCCGTCATGCTGCGCGATCAGGTACGTGAGCACGCCTATGAACGGCAGCACGATCATGAAGACGCACCATGCGGCCTTCTTCCAGCCGCCGATGTCATCACGCCGGAAGACGTCGGAGAGGATCACGACCATCATCCAGATCCAGACGACCCAGGCGAAGAAGATCAGCATCGACCACAGCACGTCGAGGAACGGAAAGTCGGCAGCGAACACCATCGGGAACCTCCTCTGCCGCCGGCCCACGCGGCGGACGCTCGATGCACCGAGGTTGGCGCCGCGGCGCGACGCGGGCAAGGAGGCACGCACCACGATCGGGAGATGCCCACACCCCCGTGCACGACAGTTCTCACCAGCTTCCAACCGCCACATCTCCAGATTGCGGTACAAAAGTGTCTGGAAGCGGTGCAACCACCGCTGGTGGGGGCACCGGAGCCGGAGCGGAATCGCAGGAGCGCGCATGCTCGGACAGGCTCTCTTCAACGCCGGGACGACCGACGCGAGGACCGCGGAGACGATCTCGGTCGTGCTCGCCGACACCAGCTTCCTCGTGCGCGAGGCGGTCGCGCACCTGCTCGCTGAAAGCGACGGCGTCGAGGTCACCGCCGTCTGCCGCGATCGCAGCTCGCTGCTGGCCGCGATCGATCGCGAGCACCCTGACGTCGTCGTGACCGACAGCAGCCTG
>DATIOB010000037.1:0-9164 GCA_035473605.1 Conexibacter sp. | reverse complement strand
GGCGTGCTCGGCGCCGACGACGACCTCGGTGACGAACGGGTTGGAGAGCGCGCCGTGGAGGATCAGCCCGATCGTGATCGTGCGCCGCTTGCGCAGCTCGCGCGCGACGGCGTTGATGCGGTAGCCGCTCTCGCGCAGCGCCTCCTCGACGCGCTCGCGCGCCGCCGCCGACACGTATCCGTTGTCGTGCAGCACGCGCGAGACTGTCGCCGTCGAGACGCCCGCCTTCGCCGCCACGTCCTTGATCCGGACCCCGTTCATCGGACGACCAGTCTAGAGCGGGGCGCGCCCCGCCCCGGGCGCCGAGGCCTAGTCGGCGAACGCGAGCCGCAGCGCGGCGGCGGAGCGATCGGCGAGATCGCGCGCGTCGGGCATCGCGCCGAGCAGGTTGACGAAGCCGTGGACCTGCCCCGGGTAGGGCCACAGCTCGACGGGCACGCCGGCGGCGTCGAGCCGGCGCGCGTAGCGCTCGCTCTCGGGCCGCAGCATGTCGTGCTCGGCGACCACCACGACCGCCGGCGCCACGCCCGTGAGCGACGCGGCGCGCATCGGCGCCGCGTCGGCCTGCAGCCGCTGCGCGGGATCGGGCACGTAGACGTCCCAGATGTACTCGAGGCTCGCCCGCGCCTGCTCGACGTAACCGGCCTGCTCGCCCAGGAAGGCGGCGTAGCGGGTCACGAACTCCTCGCGGTACGGCGCGTGGAGGTCCGGGTCCAGCACGGGATAGACGAGCAGCTGCAGCGCAAGCTCCAGCTCGGCGTCACGCGCGCGCAGCGCGCAGGCCGCGGCGAGGTTGCCGCCCGCGCTGTCGCCGCCGACGGCGACGCGCTCGAAGTGGTCGGCGGCCCAGCGGACCGCGCTCCAGGCGTCGTCGGTCGCGGCCGGGTAGCGATGCTCGGGCGCACGGCGGTAGTCGACCGACAGCACGGCGCAGCCCGCGCGGTTGGCGATCGCGCGGGCCATCGTCTCGAAGCAGCCCGGGTCGCCGATCATCCACGAGCCGCCGTGCAGCCACACGTACGCGCCGCGCTCGGCGCCGGTCGGGCGGTACAGGCGCGCGGGCACGCCGCCCGCATCGACCTCCGCGACCGACGCGATCGGCTCGGGCTCGCCGCCGAAGCGCCGCGCCGCCTCGCGCATCTGCGCGCGCAGGTCCTGGATCTCGCGCTCCCACATCGGCGCCGACGGACCGACCGCGTCGATGTAGGCGCGCGCCTGCTCGGACGGCACCGGCGCCTGCGGCTCCGCGGAGGCGCTCATGCCGGCACCTTCGCGACGCACGCGTGCAGCGTCCGCAGCAGCGCGAGGCCGCGCTCGTCGTCGGGGCTCTCGCGCATCAGGTTCATCGCGTAGGAGAAGCCGAGCCGCTGCTCGGGCCAGCGCCCGTGGCGCGAACCGCCCGAGCCGCCGTGGCCGTAGGCGCCCGCCGGCGGGCCGAGCGGGCGTCTCTCGGTCTGCAGCTGGAACGCGACGCCGAAGGTCGTCGGGCTGTCGAGCAGCGGATCCCAGCGGCTGCTCAGCGGGGTGACGGCCAGCTCCAGCGTCGCCGGCGACAGCAGCTCGCCGAGACCGTCGTAGAGGCGGGCGATCGAGCGCGCCGTGCCGATCGCGTTGGAGCTCGGGACCTCCGCCTGGTGCCACGCCGGCTCGTTCCAGGGGAAGCTGGAGCGGTCGTAGCGCAGCGGATTCTGGAAGACCGACCAGCGCAGCGGGTCGGCGGCGGCTTCGTCGACGCCGGTCCCGGAGCCGAACGTCTCGGCGCTCCCCCAGTCCTCGGCCAGCTCGACGGTCGCCACGCGCGGCTCGAGCTCCGGCGGCAGCCCGATCCAGAGGTCGAGCGCGAGCGGCGCGGCGACCTCCTCGGCGAAGAAGCGGCCGATCGTGCGGCCGTCGGCGCGCCGCACCACCTCGCCGGCCAGCCAGCCGAACGTCATCGCGTGGTACGTGCGGATCGCGCGCGGGTCGTCGCTCTGGCGCTGCCCGGCCAGCAGCTCCGCCATCCGCCGCGCGTCGGTCGCCTCCTGCCACGTCACCGGCGTCTCGAGGCCGGGCAGCCGCGCGGTGTGGGAGACGATCTCGCGCACCGTCACGCGCTGCTTGCCGGCGGCGCCGAACTCCGGCCAGTAGCGCACGACCGGCGCGTCCAGCTCCAGCGTCCCGCGCTCGATCAGCATCAGCAGGCAGGTCGCGACCAGCCCCTTGGCCCCGGAGAAGAGGATCTGCGCCGTGTCGGCCGCCCACGGCCGTCCGCTGGCGCGGTCGGCGACGCCGCCCCACAGGTCGACGACGACCTCCCCCTCGCGCGCGACCGCGAACGCCGCGCCCAGCTCGCCTCGCTGCGCGAAGTTGCGCGCGAACTCCTCGGCGACCGGCTCGTACCCCGGTGCGACGTGCCCCTCCACGGTTCCCTGCACCCTGCCCTCGTTTCCTCGTTGCACAGCTTCACGCATCGTGATCGGTCCCCCTGCCCATCGGCCCGAGCCGAGCGACCCCGGCCGCGTCGCCGCCCGGCGCGGCGAAGACGCCCGCCCCGGCGAGCTCGTCGCGCCACTCGGGATACCGGTGGCAGGCGACCACGCCGCCGTCGTGGACGACGCGCGGGCGCGGCCGCTCGCTGCGGCAGCGCGCCTGCGCGTGCGGGCAGCGAGGAGCGAACGGGCATCCGCCCGACTCCGCGGCCGTGTCCAGCGAGGTCGCGGCCTGCGCGGCACGCGCCCGGCGCCGGCTGCGCTGCAGGCGCGGGTCCGGGACGGGGGCCGCCTGCTGCAGCGCGAACGTGTAGGGATGCGCGGGGTCGCTCGACACGCGGGCGCCCTCGCCCGACTCCATCACCTGGCCGCGGTACAGCACGACGATGCGGTCGCACAGGTGCCGCACGACCTCGAGGTCGTGCGAGATGAAGAGGTAGCTGAGGCCGCTGTCGCCCTGCAGCTCGCGCAGCAGGTTGAGCACCTGCGCCTGGATCGAGAGGTCGAGCGCGCTGACCGCCTCGTCGCAGATCACGAGCCTCGGCTCCAGCATCAGCGCGCGCGCGATCGCGATCCGCTGCCGCTGGCCGCCGGAGAACTCGCGCGGGTGCCGCGCCTGCGCCTCGGGCGGGAGGTCGACGCGCTCGAGCATCTCGCGCACCCGTGCGCGCAGCTGCGCGCGGTCGCGCAGGCCGAAGGCGCGCAGCGGCTCGGCGAGCGTCTGCCCGATCGTACGCGACGGGTTGAGCGAGCTGTACGGGTCCTGGAAGACCATCTGCATGTCGCGGTAGAGCTCGCGGCGGGCGGCGAACGGCAGCTCGGTGACGTCGCGGCCGTCGAAGCGGATCGTCCCGGCGCTGACCGGCGTCAGCCCGAGGATCGCGCGACCGGCGGTCGATTTCCCCGACCCGGACTCGCCCACGAGGCCGACGGTCTCGCCGGCGCCGACGTCGAAGCTGACGTCGTCGAGCGCGCGGACCACGGCACCCCGCCGCCGGTAGGCGACCGACAGGCCCTCGACTTCCAGCAGCGGCCTCATCGCCGACCGACCTCCTCCGCGACGGGGAAGACCTGCTCGACCCGCACGCAGCGCGAGACGCGGTCGGGCTCGACCGTCCGCGCCGGCACCGGGGCGGCCTCGCACTCGGCGCGCGCGTAGCGGCAGCGCGGCGCGAAGCGGCAGCCGGCGGGCCAGTCGCCGGGCGCCGGAACGCGTCCGGCCATCGACGGCAGCGCGCCGCGCGCGGTCGCCAGCGACGGGTGGGACTCCAGCAGCCCGAGCGTGTACGGATGCAGCGGCCGGTCGAACATCTCCTGGACCGCGCAGCGCTCGACGACCTGGCCGGCGTACATCACGACGGTGCGGTCGCAGATGTCGGCGACGACGCCCCAGTTGTGGGTGATCAGCACGATCGCCATCCCCGTCTCCTCCTGCAGCCGGCGCAGCAGCGCCAGGATCTCCGCTTGCACCGTCACGTCGAGCGCGGTCGTCGGCTCGTCGGCGATCAGCAGCCGCGGTCGGCCGGCGAGCGCGAGCGCGATCGCGATCCGCTGCGCCATGCCGCCCGACAACTCGTGCGCGTGCGACCGCGCGATCCGCTCGGGCGCGGGGATCTCGACCAGCCGCAGCAGCTCCAGCGCGCGCTCCTTGGCGGCCGCGCGCGAGCAGCGTTCGTGGTTGCGGACGACCTCGACCAGCTGGGAGCCGATCGTGAAGGTCGGGTCGAGGCTCGCCTGTGGCTCCTGGGAGACGTAGGCGAACGTCGAACCGCGCAGCGCGTCGAAGGCGCGGTCGCCGTATCTCCGCACGTTCTCCCCCTGCCAGCTGATCTCGCCCTCGACGACGCGCATGCCGCTCGGCAGCAGCCGCAGCAGCGCGAGCGCGCTGACGCTCTTGCCGCAGCCCGACTCGCCGACCAGCCCGAGCGTCTCGCCCGGCATCACGTCGAAGCTGACGCGGTCGACGATCGGCACCTCGGCGCCGCCACGCTCCAGCACGACGGAGAGGTCGCGGACGCGCAGCAGCGCGTCCGGCCGCTCGTCGGCCGCCGCCGCCTCGCCGACGCCGTCCGGCGCCGCGGCGACCGCGCGCCGCCGCCGCCCCGGCGCCTCGGTCGCGACCGCCGCGTCGCGCACTGCGTCCCCCAGGAGGCCGAAGGCCATGATCGTCACCGCGATCAACACGCCCGCCGGGAACAGCAGCCAGACCTGCTGCTGCATCACGGTGGAGGCCTCGGCGACCATGCCGCCCCAAGTCGGTGTCGTCGGATCGGCCGTGAGGCCGAGGTACGCCAGCCCTGTCTCGAACAGGAGCGCGTACGCCGCGAAGATCGACGCCTGCACGATCACCGGGCCGATCACGCGCGGCAGGATGTGCCGCAGCACGATCCGCGCGTGCGACAGGCCGGAGACCCGCGCCGCCGTCACGTACAGCTCCTCGCGCAGCTTCAGCGTCGCGCCGCGCACGACGCGCAGCACGGCGGGCGCGCCCAGCACGCCGAAGGTGACCATCGCGGCGTCCTCGTTGTGCGGCAGCACCGCGAGCACGACCAGCACGAGGATGATCGCCGGGATCGCCATCAGCAGCTCCGCCACGCGGCTCAGCAGACGGTCGCTGCGCCCGCCGAGGTACCCGCCCAGGAGCCCGAGCGGCACGCCGATCGCGAGCACCACGGCCAGCCCTTCCAGGACCGACAGCAGGCTGCGCCGCCCCCCGTGCAGCAGCCGGCTCAGGACGTCCCGCCCGAGCGTGTCGGTCCCCAGCAGGTGATCGCCCGTCGGGCCGCTGAGCACGGCCGCGAGATCCTGCTCCTTGGGATCGTAGGGAGCGATCAGCGGCGCCAGCACGCAGGCGAGCGTCAGCAGCACGAGAAAGGCGATCGCGCCGATCGCGACCGGTCTGCGCAGCAGTCGCCGCGCGAACGATCCGCGCGCGCCGTTGATGGCGCCGGCGGCCGCGTCGGGGGTGGCGAGCGCGCTCATGCGACCCGGACCCGCGGATCGAGCCAGCCGTACACGATGTCGACGAACAGGTTGACGAGCACCACGACGACGGTGAAGTAGACCGCGACCCCCTGGATCAGCGGCACGTCGTGCTGCGCCGTCGCCTGCACCGCGACGCCGCCGAGCCCCGGCATCGCGAAGACGGTCTCCACGAGCACGGTGCCGCTCAGCGCTCCCACGAAGATGATGCCCACGACCGTCACGATCGGGATCGCGGCGCTGCGCAGCGCGTGCTTGAAGACGATCGAGCGGCGCGAGACCCCGCACGCGCGCAGCGTGCGGATGAACGGCCGCTCGAGCGTGTCGCCCATCGCGTCGCGCGTCTGCTTGGCGACGACGGCGACGCCCGGCACCGCGAGCGTCACGACCGGCAGCACGATGCTCCGCAGCCACTCCAGCGGCGAGTCCTGCGGATCGACGTAGCCGGTCGCGGGGAAGAGCGGGACCGCGACCGCGAACCAGGCCACGAGCAGCAGCCCCAGGAAGAAGTTCGGGATCGCCAGCCCGACGAGCGAGACGGCGTCGACGACCTTGCCGCTGCGGCCGGGCCGCAGCGCGGCCGCGATTCCGAAGGCGACGCCGATCAGCGCCGCCAGCAGCGTCGAGCCGATCACCAGCGAGAAGGTCACCGAGAGCCGGCTTCCGAGCAGCTCGGTGACCGGCTGCTGGCTGAACAGCGACATGCCGAGGTCGCCCTGGACGGCGTTCTGGAGCCAGTCCCAGTAGCGCACGTGCAGCGGCTCGTCGAGGCCCAGCGTCTGGCGCAGCTGCTGGTACTGCGCCTCGGTCCCGCTCGATCCGGTCAGCGTCCGCGCCACGTCCCCCGGGATCAACGCCACCATCAGGAACGTGAACGTCGGCACCAGCACCAGCAGCGGAATCGACCACAGCAGGCGTCGTCCGATCAACCGCAGCATCCGTCACACCGCCCTTCCCGCGCGAGCCGCGAGGGCGGTCATCGCACTGCCTCCGACGTGAACACGGTCGCCTCGTAGGGTCCCAGCTCGAGCGTCTGCCCGAGATGGACCGACCAGCCGATGTCGGGTCGCCGGGTGCTTACGCGGGGCGTCCAGCGACGCGTCGGCATCGGCGCGTCGAGTCTCACGCGCACGCGCCGATCGGTGAAGTTGAGCGCGACCAGCGCGCGGCTGCCGGGCGTCTCCCGCAGATAGACGAGCGCCGCCCGCGGCGCCTTCAGCAACGGCGTCCAGCTGCCCTCCAGCAGCGCCGGCGTCTGCGCGCGCAGCGCGCAGAGGCGGCGGTAGAAGCTGAGGATCGAGCGGCCGTCGGACTGCTGCCGCGCGACGTTTCGCTCGCGGTAGTCGGGTCCGATCGGCAGCCACGGGCGCTGGGAGGAGAAGCCCGCGAACGCGCTGTCGTCCCAGTGCATCGGCGTGCGCGCGGTGTCCCGCGTGCCGCCGTCGAAGGCGACGTCCCACGCCTCGTCGCGTGAGACGGGAACGTCCTGCATCCCGATCTCCTCGCCGTAGTAGATGTAGGGCGTGCCGCGCAGCGTCAGCAGCAGCGCGGCGGCGACCTTGGCGCGAGCGTCGGCCGCGCCGCTGGCGAGATCGCGACCGTAGCGCCACGCGTGGCGCGGGTTGTCGTGGTTGGAGAGCACGTAGCAGGGCCACGTCCCCTCGCGTGAGAGCAGCCGGTCCCAGCGCTCGATCGCGCGCTGGATCGCGCTCGGCTTCCACGGCTGCAGCAGGAAGTCGAAGTTGAACGCCATGTGCAGGTTGTCGCAGTAGCTGGCGGCCAGCTCGGGATGGCCGTCGAAGGTCTCGCCGACGGCCATCGTGTCCGGGAACTCGTCCAGCAGGGCGCGCAGCTCCTTGAGGAAGCCGTGCAGCTCCGGACGGTCCTTGTTGTAGAGGTGACGCTGCCGGCTCCACGCGCTGCGTCCGAGCCGGCGCGGGTTGTCCGGCAGGTCCGGATGCTTGAAGTAGGCGTTGAAGACGTCGAGGCGCACGCCGGAGATGCCGCGGCCGAGCCAGTGGCGCACGACGTCGAGGCAGGCCGCGCGCACCTCCGGGTTGTGCCAGTTGAGATCCGGCTGCTCGGGCAGGAACGTGTGCAGGTAGTGCTCGCCGGTCTCCTCGTCGAAGGTCCAGGCCGGCCCTCCGAAGAAGGAGCGCCAGTTGTTCGGCGGCTTGCGCCCGCGGACCGGTCTGCTCCAGACGTACCAGTCGCGCTTGTCGCTGGTGCGGCTCGCGCGCGACTCGAGGAACCACGGATGCAGGTCCGACGTGTGGTTGAGGACGAAGTCGAGGATCACGTGGATGCCGCGGCTGCGGCACTCGCGCACCAGCGTCTCGAAATCCTCCTCGGTGCCGAACGCCGGGTCGATCACGCGGTGGTCGGCGACGTCGTAGCCGACGTCGCGCCCCGGCGACAGGTACATCGCCGAGAGCCAGACGCCCTTCACGCCGAGGGACCGCTCGGTTCCGTCGTTGAGGTGGTCGAGCTTCTCGACGATGCCTCGCAGGTCGCCGACGCCGTCGCCGTTGGAGTCGGCGAAGCTGCGCGGGTAGATGTGGTAGATCGGTCCGCTCTTCCACCACGGGACCGGCGGCCGCGGCGCCCGCGGCGTGGCCGCCGGCGCCTCTGCGGGGGTCTGCACCTTCAGCACGTCCATCTCTCAGTCGGCGGGCTTGATCTCGGGCGTGTAGACGACGCTGCGCTCGGGCGTCGCGACGACGCCGGCGACGTCGTCGCTGTGGACGACCACGAGCGGGGAGGCGAAGACGGGCGCGTACCAGGCGTCGTCGACGGTGACGGCCTGCATTCTGCGCGCGATCGCGGGCGCCTCCTCGCCGCTGGCCGCGTCGAGTCTCGCGTCGAGCGCGTCGAGCCGCGGGCTGGTCGCTCTGAAGGGGTTGAACAGGGCCGCGTCGGGACCCCACAGCAGCTGGTAGTCGATCGCCGCCGGCACACGTCCGAAGCTCAGCGTCGCCGCCGGGTATCTGCCGCTGGAGAGCCCCTTCACGTACTCGTCGTTGGTGGCCTTCACGTCCAGCTCGAGCTCGATGCCGACCTTCTCCAGCTGGCCGGCGAGTGCCTGCGCCATCTGGTCCTGACCGACCGCGGCGAGCGAGAGGACCGGCAGTCTGAAGCCATCCGGGTAGCCCGCGTCGGCCAGCAGCGCTCTCGCCTTGGCGAGGTCGTACGGGTAGCGCTGCTCGAGCGCGGCGTCGTAGCTGTCGTCGCCGGGAACGGCCATCTGCACCGTCGGCTGCGCGTGGCCGGAGCCGAGCGCTCCCGCGATCGCTCTGCGGTCGATCGCGTGGTTGATCGCCTGGCGGACGCGCAGGTCGGCCAGCGGCTTGACGACTCTGCCGTCGCGGTCCATCAGCGACAGCGACATCAGCAGCGTCAGCGGATCGACGTATCTGAGGCCGGCGCTCTCAGCTGCCGCGATGTTGGAGATCGGCTGATCCTTGGCGACCTGCACCTGGCCGGTCTTGAGCGCCTGCAGCGCAGCGGTCGGGTTCGAGATCGTCTTGATCACGACCTCGTCCCAGTGCTGCGCCTCTCTGTTCCAGTAGTGCGGGTTGCGGACGTAGGTGTAGTGGTCCCGCGCGACCGTCTTGGCCGGGTCGAGCATGTACGGCCCAGCGCCGTCGGTCTTGGTGGCGAGCGTCCCGGCGGCGACGGCTCTGGGGCTGCCGACCATCCCCATCTCGAGCACCT
>DATIOB010000036.1:0-7866 GCA_035473605.1 Conexibacter sp. | reverse complement strand
CTGCACCACGCGGTCTGGCTGGTCGACTTCAGACCGACCTTCGCCGCCGGCGAGGAGAAGACGAACTTCAGCGCGCCGCAGGGGTACGGCTGGCGCTACACGACGAGACAGATGTGGCTCGTCAACCACATGATCCACGACCTCGTCGGCCAGCCTCACAAGGTCTACCTCACCTACGAGTTCTACTTCATCCCCGACAGCGCGCCCGAGGCCGCCGGGGTCAGAGAGATCCGCACGCAGTGGATGGACGTCCAGGGCGTCAAGCCGTACCCGGTCTTCGACGCGCTCAAGGGCTCCGGCACGCGCGGCAAGTTCGCCTACCCCGACCAGGCGGAGAACCCGTACCCGGACCGCCCGGCCGGCAGCCCGCGCAACCAGTGGGTCGCCGACCGCGACGCGACGCTCGTGCTCGCCGCCGGCCATCTCCACCCGGGCGGGCTGTGGACCGACCTGACGGTGACGCGCGGCGGTCGCACCGTGCGCATCTTCCGCTCGCGCGCGAACTACTACGAGCCGAGCGGCGCCGTCTCGTGGGACGTCGCGATGAGCGCGACCGGCCCCGACTGGCGCGTCCAGATCCGCAGAGGCGACGTGCTCGCGGTCAACGCGACCTACGACACCAGCCGCGCCTCCTGGTACGAGGTGATGGGGATCATGATCACCGGCATCACCGTCGGCGACGAGGGCGGTGTCGACCCTTTCACCGGCCAGGTCGACCAGAGCGACTTCCTCACGCACGGCCGCCTGCGCGAGAACATCGAGCCGGCGGGGACGCGCAGGCGCAACCCCGGCTACACGAACGCGGTCAAGCTGCGGCAGGGTCCGTTCGTCTCGAAGGTCACGATCCGCAACTTCGGCTTCGCGCAGGGCGACCTGACGATGCCGGGCAGCCGCGGGCTGCCGCCGTCGGTCGCGCAGGGCAACAGCCTCACGTTCGTCAACAGAGACGAGCCGACGACGGTCCGCTTCCACACGGTCACCGCGTGCAGAGCGCCGTGCAACCGCGGCAGCGGCATCAGCTTCCCGCTCGCCGACGGCGCCGGGCTGTTCGACTCCGGCGAGCTGGGCTTCGGGCCGGCGATCGGGACGGCCGGCCTCGGCGGGGGCGGCTACGGTGACGCGAGCGTCCCCGGCAGCCCCGTGATCGACGTGCCGACGGCCAGAGAGAACTGCGAGGAGGGCGGCCCGACCGGCCTCATCAACGCCGTCAAGACCGGCTGCATCGGCAGACTGTCGTGGAAGACGCCGCGCGATCTCTCACCCGGCACCTACACCTACTTCTGCCGCATCCATCCGTTCATGCGCGGCGCCTTCCGCGTCGTGCCCAAGCAACGCCTGAAGAACTAGGACCAGAGCATGAGCAAGCGAAAGCTCGTCGCGATCGCGGTGGCGGTCGGCGCCGGCGTGGCGGCGATGCCGGCACTGGCGGCGACCAAGACGGTCGCCGTCAAGGACAACGTCTTCGCGCCGACGACGCTGACGGTCGCGAAGGGCACGACCGTCAGATGGGTCTGGCGCGGCCGCGCCGCGCACAACGTCTCGGTCTCGAGAGGGCCGGTGCGCTTCCACAGCCCCAACAAGGTCAGCGGCAGCTACGCGCAGAAGCTCGGGCGGACCGGCACGTACGCGATCCACTGCACGATCCACCCGGGCATGAAGATGACCGTGAAGGTGAAGTAGCGGCGCGATTCAGGCGCCGGCCCGCGCCAGCGCCGCCTCGATCGCGCTGAGCACCTCGTCGGCCTCCGGCTCGGTCTTCGGGCGAAAGCGGGCGACCACCTCGCCGCCGGGGGCGAGCAGGAACTTCTCGAAGTTCCACTGCACGTCGCCGGCGTCACCGGCGCCGTCGGGGTGCGCGGTCAGGTGCGCGTAGAGCGGATGACGCTCCTCGCCGTTGACGTCGACCTTCTCGGTCAGCGGGAAGGTCGTGCCGTAGGTCGTCGAGCAGAAGGTCGCGATCTCCTCCGGCGTGCCCGGCTCCTGGCCCATGAACTGGTTGCAGGGCACGCCGAGGACGGTGAACGTCTCGCCGCCGAAGCGCTGCTGCAGCCGCTCCAGCCCCTCGTACTGCGGCGTCAGGCCGCAGCGGGAGGCGACGTTGACGACGAGGACGACGCGCTCGGCGAGCGCGTCGCGGTCGAGGTCGCCGCCGTCGAGGCGGCGCAGTTCGGTCTCGAATGGGCTCATGCGCGGGACCCTACGCGGCCGGCGCGGCGACGGCTTCCTCGTCGACGATCGGCTGCTCCTCGACGCGCCCGCGCGGCATCCCGAATCTGGCGACGAGGAAGGCGAGCACCATGACCCCCGCCATCGCGTAGACGACGACCTGCGTCGACTGCGCGACGTCGAGCTGGACGGCGTCCAGCATCGCTCTCGTCGGGCCGCCACCGGAGCCGCACGCGCTGCCCGCGCTCGCCGCGCCGCCGGAGATCGAGTGCGCGATCGACTCGGCGCAGGCGCTCGGCACGCCTCTGGAGGTGAGGGAGTCGTCGATCCGCCGCACGTTCTCGCTGATCAGCACCGAGCCGAGGATCGCGAGCCCGAGCGAGGCGCCGAAGTTGCGCACCGTCTGCGTGACGCCGGTGACCTCGCCGTAGCTCGTTCTCGGCGCGCGGTTGACGGCGTCGGTCGAGACCGGGCCGAGCACGAGGCCCATGCCGGCGCCGGCGAGCGCGAGGTAGTACCACTGGTTGGAGAAGTCCATCTCCGGCAGCTGCTGGCCCCACAGCCAGAAGCCGAGCGCCGAGACGATGCAGCCGAGCGCGACCGCCGGCTTGGCGCCCTTGCTGTCGAGGATCCGCCCGCCCCACTGCGCGGCCGTCGCGAAGCCGCCGAAGAAGACGAGCAGGAAGAGGCCGGCCTCGCTGGAGCTGTAGCCGAGCGACGCCTGCGCGTAGACGCTGGCGAAGAAGAACAGCGGCACGAACACGGCCGACATCAGGAACAGCACGAGGTTGTCGGCGGCGAACGCTCTCTGCGCGAAGATCCGCATCTGGATCAACGGGTCGGTCGTGCGCAGCTGGTAGAGCACGAAGAGCGCCAGCAGCGCCAGGCCGACCGCTATGCAGCCGATCGTGCGCGGGTCGGCCCAGCCCCACACGGCGGCCTGCTGGAGGCCGAGCACGGCGAGGCCCATCGCGATCGAGATCAGCACCGCGCCGCGGTAGTCGATCGGCACGCTGCGCGGTCTCTGGTCGGGCTTGGCGCGCAGCGTCAGCACGACCGCGACGATCGCGACCGGCACGTTGACCCAGAAGATCGCGCGCCAGGTCCACTCGGTCAGGTAGCCGCCCGCGAGCGGGCCGACGGCGGTCAGGCCGCCGGTCGCGGCGAAGAAGATCGCCAGCGCCTTGCCGCGCTCGCGCAGCGGGTAGGCGGCGACGACGATCGCGAGCGCGGCCGGGAACAGCAGCGCGGCGCTGGCGCCCTGCAGGATGCGGAAGAAGATCATCCACGTCTCGCCGAAGTCGCCGGTCGGCGTGGCGCCGCAGAGGGCGGAGAAGAGCGCGAAGCCGACGACGCCGACGAGCACCATCCGCCGGTGGCCGAGCACGTCGGCGAGCTTGCCGCCGAGTGCGAAGAGGGCCGAGAGCGCGAGCAGGTAGCCGTTGATGATCCACTGCGCGCCGGTCGCCGACAGCGACAGGTCGTCTTGCAGCTCCGGTACCGCGAGCGCGACGATCGTCTGGTCGATGAACATCATCGCGACGGCGAAGATCATCGCCACCAGCGTCAGCCGTTTGTTGTCCACCGAAGCTCCCTCGCGCCGTTTACCGGCGCAAGCCTAGGTGCGCCGGCGGCGGTACGGCAAGGAGGGCGTCAGCGCGGCAGGCGGCGGACCTGCCACAGCAGCCACTCGTAGGAGGCGTCGCCGCCGCAGACGGCGGGCCAGTCGCGCAGCGCCCGCTCGACTCTCTCGGCCGGCACGCGGCCGAGGATCCGCACGCTGCCGCCGTGACCCTCGCCGTCGAGGTGGCGGACGGTGTACAGCTCCTCGGTCTCCTCGATCCAGGCGGCGCGGTAGGTCGAGCCGTCGCGCGCTCTCCAGCGCAGCCCGAGGTCCCGCTCGCGCGAGCGGCGGCGGGTCGGGTCGGAGTAGAGCGCCTGGAGGGAGGGGAGGGAGGTGCGATTGGAGGAGATCGCCGCGCTGTTCATGGCAGGCAGCATGCCCCCGCAGCCTGAACGACTCCTTGCGCTCACCTCAAAGAACTATGAGAGTCGGCCGGGGCGGCCTCGGGTCGCGGGCGGGGCCGGCTCCGCGCCCGCGCGCCTCCCGGCCACCGCTCGGGCGCCTCCCAGGCTGCTCCCAGGGAGCGGTCGCACGATGCTCGACCATGCGACCGAATCCAGCGAAGCTCGAACATGCCGGTGCCGCCGCCGGCCTCGGCGGCCGGGCCGCCCCGGCCGGCGCGGCGACCGACGCCGCCGCCCCCTCGAAGGCGTCCGCCTTCCTGACCGCGTTGCGGCGCCGCCCCGAGCTGCTCGGGCTGCTGGTGCTGGCCGGCGTGCTCTACCTGTGGGCGCTCAGCCGCAACGGCTGGGCCAACACCTACTACAGCGCCGCCGTCCGCTCGATGTCGGAGAGCTGGCACGACTTCCTCTACGGCTCGTTCGACAGCAGCGGGCTGATGACGGTCGACAAGCCGCCGCTCGCGCTCTGGGTGCAGGCGCTGTCGGTGCGGATGTTCGGCTTCAACTCACTCGCGATCCTCGTGCCGCAGGCGCTGATGGGGATGGCGAGCGCCGGCCTCACCTACGACCTCGTGCGACGCCGCTTCAGCCGCGCCGCCGGCTTCGCGGCCGGGCTCGCGCTCGTGCTGACGCCGGTCAGCGTCGCGATCTCGCGCCACAACAACCCCGACGCGCTGCTGATCCTCTGCTCGGTCGCGGCGATCTGGTTCCTCGTGCGCGGCCTCGAGGACGGCCGCACGAAGTGGATCGTGCTCGCCGGCGCGATGGTCGGCCTCGGCTTCGAGGCGAAGATGGGCGCCGCGCTGCTGGTCGTGCCCGGGATCGCGCTCGCCTGGCTGTGGAGCGCGCCGCGCGGTCGCGGCCTGCTCGACGGCGCCAAGCAGCTCCTGCTCGGCGGGATCGCGCTGGCGGCGGTCGGGCTGGCGTGGCCGCTGCTCGTGTGGCTGACGCCCGCGGCCGACCGGCCGTGGGTCGGCGGCACGACCGACAACTCGATCTGGTCGCTGATCATGGACTACAACGGGATCGGCCGGCTCGACGGACAGCTCGGCGGGCCCGGCGGCGGGACCGGCGCGGCCGGCGGGCCGGGCGGCGGCGCCGGCGGGATGGGCGGCCCGGGCGGCGGCGGCTCGGTCTTCGGCGGCGACGCCGGCCCGCTGCGGCTGCTGGGCGAGTCGCTCGGCGGCCAGGTCGGCTGGCTGCTCGGCGTCGCGCTCGTCGGCGGGCTCGGCCTGCTGGTCGCGACGCGGCTGCGGCGCAGCGACCTGCGCAGCGGCTGGCTGATCGCGGTCGGCGGCGCCTTCGCCACCAGCGCGGTCGCGTTCAGCTTCGCGAGAGGGATCTTCCACCCGTACTACGTCTCGGCGCTGGCGCCGTTCGCGGCGGCGCTCGTCGGCGCGACGGTCGGGCTGGTGCAGGAGGGCGGCACGCGGGCGCGGATCGTCGGCGCGGCGGCCGTCGCCGGCGGCGTCGTGACGACGCTGGCGGTCCTGCACGCGACCGGCGACATGGGCTGGCTGGCGCCGCTCGTCGTGCTCGCCGGCGGTGCGACGGTGGTGGCGGTTGCGCTGCCGGGCGTCAGCGCCCGGCTGCGCAACGCGGCGCTCGCGGCGATGCTCGCGCTGCTGCTGCTGGCGCCGGCCACCTGGGCCGTCCAGACGCTCGGCCACGCGACGTCGTCGACCTTCCCCGCGGGTGGCCCCGCGAGCGCCGGGATGGGCGGCGGACCGGGCGGCGGACCGGGCGGCGGCGGAGGCATGGGCGGACCGCCCGGGATGAGACAGGGTGGCGCCGCACCGCCGCAGATGGGCACGCCTCCCACCGGGATGACGGGAGGTCCAGGTGCCGGAGGCGGCGGGATGTTCGGCGGCGACGCCGACCTGACCGAGGCGCTCACCTACGTGAACGCCAACGGCGGCGGCACGATCGGCGTCTCCAGCCAGCAGGGCGCGGCGACCTCGATCATCCAGTCGGGCGCGAGCGTCGCCGGCATCGGCGGCTTCTCCGGCCGCGAGAGCGAGGTCTCGATCGACTGGCTCGCGAACGCGGTCGAGCGCGGCGAGATCCGCTGGGTGCTCGTCAGCGACACCGGCGGCGGGATGGGCGGCAGCGACGGCCGCACCGGCGCCACCACCGCGATGGACGCGGCGGCGCAGGTCGGCACCGAGACGACCGTCGACGGGCTCTACGACCTCCAGGGCCAAGCCGACGCGCTGCGGGCGCTGGCGTCATGAGCGCGCTGCGCACAGCTGGCACTCAGGAAGCTCCCAGCTTGGGTAGTGATACTGCAGCCATGAACCCGCAGGGCGACCAGTCCCACCGCGTCCTCGTCGTCGACGACGAGCCCAACATCGTGGACGTGATCACGATGGCGCTCAGATTCCAGGGCTTCGAGGTCGCCTCGGCGGCGACCGGCGCGGAGGCGCTGCAGCAGGTAAGGGAGTTCCGCCCGCACCTGCTGGTGCTCGACGTGATGCTGCCCGACATGGAGGGCTTCGACGTCGCCAGACGGCTCGGCGCCGAGCGCGCGAAGGTGCCGATCATCTTCCTCACCGCGCGCGACGCGACCGACGACAGAGTGCGCGGCCTTACGCTCGGCGGCGACGACTACGTCACGAAGCCGTTCAGCCTCGAGGAGCTGGTCGCGCGCATCCGCACGATCCTGCGCCGCAGCGGGGTCGCCGAGGCCGAGTCGAGCAGACTCGTGTTCGAGGACCTCGAGCTGGACGACGACGCGCGCGAGGTCACGCGCGCGGGCGAGTTCATCGACCTGACCGCGACCGAGTACCGCCTGCTGCGCTACCTGATGCTCAACCCGCGGCGGGTGCTGACGCGCGCGCAGCTGCTGGAGCACGTCTGGAGCTACGACTTCGGCGGCGACGCGCGCGTGCTGGAGACCTACGTCAGCTACCTGCGCAAGAAGCTCGACGCGCACGGGCCGCCGTTGATCCAGACGGTCCGCGGCGTCGGCTACGCCCTGCGGCTGCCGCGCGCCACGTGAGCGGACGGCCGTCCAGCGGTGCGCCGCGCCGCCGCGCGAGGCCGCCGCGGTGAGGTCGCTGCGCGCGCGGCTCGTCGCCGGCCTGCTCGCGCTCGCCGCGATCGGGCTGCTGGCGCTCGCCGGGATCACCTACGCCGAGCAGCGCTCGTTCCTGCTCGACCGCGTCGACCAGCAGCTCGAAGAGGCGCCGATGGCGCTGGCGCGCGCGCTCGCCGAGAACGGCGCGGGCGTCGCGCCCGGGCCGGTCGGCGGCGGCGCAGGACCCGGCGGCGGCCGTCCCGGCGGCGGGCCGCCCGGCGGCGGCCAGCCCGGTTTCGGGCTCCCGCCCGGCACCTGGGGCGAGCGCTACGACAGCAGCGGCGAGGCGATCGGCGACCCGGTCGTGATCGCCTACGACGAGGACGCCGCGACGCCGCAGCCGCAGCTGCCGGCGACGATCACGCCGGGCGAGCCGTTCACCGTCGACGCGCGCGGCGGCGGCGACGTGCAGTTCCGCGTGCTCGCCTCCAGAGATCCCGCCGGCGCCGGCACGATCGTCGCCGCGATCCCGCTGACCGACGTCGCCCAGACGCTCGAGCGGCTGCTGCTCGTCGAGGGGCTGGTGATCGGCGGCGTGCTGCTGCTGCTCGGCGTCGGCGCCTGGCTGCTGGTGCGCGTCGGCCTGCTGCCGCTGG
>DATIOB010000035.1:0-4972 GCA_035473605.1 Conexibacter sp. | reverse complement strand
CACCATGGGCACGTCCGGATGGCGGCGCGCGAGCGCGGCGATCTGCAAGGGCGTCGAGTACGGCGGCGTGCCGTCGTGGAACAGGATCGGCGCGCGATGGCCGGCGGCGACCTCGGCGATCGGGTCCATGCACGGCTCGTGGGCGCAGAACGCCTGGATCCAGGGATGGAACTTCATCCCGCGCATCCCCAGCTCCGTCAGGCAGCGCTCGGTCTCGGCGGCGGCGTTCGGGAGCCGCGGGTCGACAGTGCCGAGCGCGACGAGCCGGTCGGGCGCGTCGGCGACCCACGCTGCGAGCGCGTCGTTGGCGGCCGGGGAGGGATGCCAGAGGCCGTCGAGCGTGAAGACGACGCTGACGTCGATCCCCAGCTCGTCCATCGCCGCGACGTAGTCGGCGGCGGCGTAGGGGCGCGAGTCGTAGCGACCGCCCCCGGCGCCGGCCGAGGGCTGGTGGACGTGGAAGTCGATCATCTGACGGGCTCCTTTCCGACCGCGTCGATCGCCGCCGCGACAGCGGCGCCAAGACGTTCGAGGGCGGCCTCGCCGGACGCGAGATCGCCGGCGCCCGGATCGTCGGTGAAGCCGTCG
Source organism: Conexibacter sp. (assembly GCA_035473605.1). Lineage (GTDB taxonomy): Bacteria > Actinomycetota > Thermoleophilia > Solirubrobacterales > Solirubrobacteraceae > Conexibacter. The sequence continues at coordinate 4,384 of DATIOB010000035.1, read as the reverse complement.
ATCGCCGCCCACGCCGCCGGCTGCTCCAGCCGCACGCCGTCCGGCACGCTCGGCCACTCGCCCGGCGACGGGCGCAGCGCTCCGTCGCGGACGCCCGCGGGCCGCAGCGCGCGCATCAGCGCCGTCTCGAAGGCGCCGGCGTGACCGGGCCAGTGGTCGCCCCAGGGGCCGGCGACGCGCGTCAGCGCCCAGTAGTCGGCGGCCGCGGCGACGATCCCGTGCAGGCGCGCGCCGTCGGTGACGGCCTGCGCGCAGAGGGCGCTGTTGCCGCCGTGGCCGTTGAGCAGCAGCAGCCGCCGGGCGCCGCTGCGGGCCGCGCTCGCGATCACGTCGGCGAGCACGAGCGCGAGCGTCGCCGCCGACAGCGACAGCGTCCCGCCGAAGGCGAGGTGGTGGTCGCTGGCGCCGACCGCCAGCGTCGGCGCCAGCACGACGCCGCCGGCGTGGGCGGCGCGCTCGGCGCCGGCGGCGGCGAGCCGCTCGGCCGCGAGCGCGTCCATGCCGGTCGCGAGATGCGGGCCGTGCTGCTCGGTCGCGCCGATCGGCAGCACGACGACCGCGTGCGGCAGCAGCGCGTTCAGCTCCTCGCGCGTTGCCTCGGTCCAGCGCGTGACGCTCATCGCATCGCCTCCCCCAGCCGTTCGGTCAGCGCCAGCGCGGCGATGCCGTCATCGAGCAGCGGGACGGCGGCGTCGCGCTCGCCGCGGCAGAGCGCGACGAAGCGGTCGAGCTGGATGCGGAAGCAGCGGGTCGTGCGGTCCTCAGCACCGATCTGGTCGCTGCGCAGGGAGCGCGTCTCGACGCGGAGCGAGAACGGGACGATCTCGATCGTCGCGCAGCCGCCCGCGCCGCGCACGGTGATCTCGCTGCGGACGACGGCCGGCAGCAGCCAGCCGATCTCGACCGTGATCCGATGGCCGTCGGGATGCAGCAGCGAGGCGCCGCAGAGGTTGTCGGCCGGCAGCGTCGCGTCGGTCCGCAGCGACCAGGCGTGCTCGATCGCCAGCTCCTGCGGACCGAGCAGGACGCGCAGCCAGTCGGCGACGTGGGCGCCCTCGTGGATCACCGGCGGGCCGTGCTCGAGCGTCGCGCGCATCCGCGCGGCGTGCTCCTCGTCGGCCGGGTCGTCGAGCTCGTCGTAGACGATCACGCGCACCTGCAGGGGGCCGCCGAGGGTGCCGTCGGCGATCAGCTCGCGCAGGCGCTCGATCGCCGGGTCGTGACGGTAGGTGAAGCCGATCTGCAGCCGCTCCAGCGCCGCCGGGGCGAGGCCGCCGAAGGCCGCTCTGGCCGCCTCGACCGAGGTCGCGATCGGCTTCTCCGCGAGCACGAAGCGGCCCTCCTCGACGCCGCGGCGGGCGAGCGCCGGGGTCACCCACGGCGGCGTCGCGACGACCCAGGCGTCGAGCGGCTCGGGGAGCGCGTCGACCGACTCCAGCAGCGGCACGCCGGGCGCCTGCACCAGCGCCCGCTGCTCCGCGCTCGGCTCGACGATCGCCGCCAGCTCGACCGCCGGGTGCGCGAGCAGCGCCGGCAGATGGGCGTTGCGGCCGATGTCGCCGGCGCCGATCAGCGCCACGCGGACGGGCTCGCTCATGCGGCTCCGTCCGGCATCGCGATGATCGCGTCGATCTCGACGTCGAAGCCGTTGAGCTGGCAGGCGACGACGGTGCGGACCGGCTTCGGATCCTCGAACCAGCCGACGTAGACGGTGTTCATGCGGTCCCACAGCGCGATGTCGGAGAGGTAGACCGTCACCTTCACCGCGTCGCTCAGCGAGCCGCCCGCCGCCTCTGCGACGGCCGCCATGTTCGCGAGCGTCAGCTCGGTCTGCTCCTCGATCGTGCCGCGCACGATCTCGCCCGCGGGCGTGATCGCCGCCTGACCGGCGAGGAAGAGGAAGCCGCCGGAGACGATCGCGCTCGAGTACGGGCCGGCCGGGCCGGGGACGGTCGGCGGCGCGAGCACCTCGCGCCGCTCGGGACGTGGTCCGCTCATCGCACTGCCTCCTGCTCGTTTGTGACCGCGGCCTCGCCGGCGCGGCCCAGCGGCCGGCCGGTCAGCTCGCCGCGATAGCCCATCCGCCTGAACAGCCCGATCGCCGCGCGGTCGGCGCCTTCGGCGATCTCGCGCGCGTCGAGCGCCGTCAGCTGCCCCTCCTCCACCACCGCTCTCCCGTTCACGAGCACCGTCCGCACGCTGCGCGCACGGCTCGACAGGACGATCTGCGCAAGCGGATCGAAGCTCGGCCGCGCCTCCGGCAGCGCATCGGACCGGATCACCAGATCGGCGCGCTTGCCGACCTCCAGCGAGCCGATCTCGTCGGCGAGCCCGGCAGCGTGTGCGCCGCCGATCGTCGCCATCGTCATCACGTCCTCGGCCGTCATCGCGTCGCGCGCGCCGTAGCGCTCGCGCTGCGTCAGCAGCGCGACGTAGCCCTGCTCGCCGACGTCGAAGGCGTTGGCCCAGTTGGAGGCGTCGGAGCCGAGCGCGACGTGCAGCCCGCGCCGGTGGAGATCGAGGTGACGGCCGGTCAGCGTGCCGCCGACGCCCCACAGCATCGACCCCGTCGGGTTCCACGCGACCGTCGGGCGGCAGCGCTCCAGCGCCTCCAGCTCGTCGTCGCGGACGACGTTGAGGTGGCCGAGCAGGACGCGCTCCGACAGCGCGCCGATCCGCTCGAGGTGGACGATCCCGTGGCAGCCGCAGTGGGCGTCGTGGGCGTCGGTGTCGGCCTGCTCGTAGTTCTGATGCTGGTTGAGGATCACGCCCTCGCGCTCGGCGAGCGCGTGCGCGGCGAGGTGCAGCTCGTCGGAGGAGGTGCCGATCCCCTGGATCACGACCGCGCCGCGCACGAGCGCGTCGGGATCGGCGTTGCGGTGGAGCTGGCCGCCGAGCACGTCGAGCGACCGTCTCAGCGTCGCGTCGACGCGCTCGATCCCGGCGTCGCCGAGGTCCATCACGAACGGGTCGCCGAGCAGCGCGCGGATCCCGAGCCGCTGCGCCGCGGCGGCGGCCGCGTCGGGCTCGAAGGCGGTGCCGGCCTCGACGAAGCAGGTCGTGCCGCTGCGCAGCATCTCGGCGATCGACAGCAGCGCCGAGGCGTGCTCCTCCTCGTCGTCGATCAGGTTGGCGTAGGGGAACTGGGCGCTCGCGAACGCGCCGATCGGGCAGGCGTCTCCGAAGGCGCCGCGCACGAGGTGGAAGGTGACGTGCGCGTGGCAGTCGACGAAGCCGGGATGGACGGCGGCGCCGCGCGCATCGATCGTGCGCGCCGCCGTCACCGTCGGGGCGACCTCGGCCTCGGGGCCGACGGCGACGATCCGCCCGCCGTCGACCGCGACCGCGCCGCGCGGGTGGATCGTCCTCCCGCCGTCGACGGTGATCACGTACGCGTCGCGGATCAGCAGGTCGACGGCGCGCGGCGGTTCAGGCGGCATCGGGGCGGACTCCAGGGATCGTGGGGCTGACGGGGTCTGCGGCGATCGTCGGCACGGCCGCGATCAGCTCGCGCGTGTACGCCTCGGCCGGCGCCGCGAACAGCGCCTCACGCTGGTTGCGCTCGACGACCCTGCCGTGGCGCAGCACGACGATCTGCTCGGCCATGTAGCGCACGACGCCGAGGTCGTGCGAGATGAACAGGTAGGTCAGCCCGAGCCGCTGCTGCAGCTCCTGCAGCAGGTTGAGCACCTGCGCCTGGACCGAGACGTCGAGCGCCGAGACCGCCTCGTCGAGGATCACCAGCTTCGGCTCCAGCGCAAGCGCGCGGGCGATCCCGACGCGCTGGCACTGACCGCCCGACAACGAGCGCGGGTAGCGCTCGGCGAACCGTCTGCCGAGCCCGACCAGCTCCAGCAGCTCGGCGACCCGCTCGCGGCGGCGCGCCGCCTCCACGCCGTGGATCGTCAGCGGCGCCTCGATCGCCTGCGCGACCGTGCGCCGCGGGTTGAGCGAGGCGACCGGGTCCTGGAAGACGAGCTGCCGCTCGCGGCTGAGCTCGCGCAGCCGCGCACGCGACGGCCGCGTGACCTCCTCGCCGGCGAACCGCAGGGTGCCGGCGTCGGCGGTCTCCAGCCCGGCGATCACACGCCCCAGCGTCGACTTGCCCGAGCCCGACTCGCCGACGAGGCCGACGGTCGCGCCGGCGGGGATCGTCAGGTCGACCGTGTCGGAGGCGAGCACGTCGCCGTAGCGGCGGACGATCCCCTCCGCCTCGACCAGCGGCGCGCTCATGCCGGCACCTCCTCGTCGCCGTCGTACAGGTGGCACTCGACCGCCCCTTCGCCGACACCGACCAGCGGCGGGAAGACGCTGCGACAGCGCTCCATCACCGCCGGACAGCGCTCCTGGAAGGCGCAGCCCTCGGGGATCGCGGCTGGCGCCG
>DATIOB010000034.1:0-5182 GCA_035473605.1 Conexibacter sp. | reverse complement strand
GAAGGTCGCGCGCAGCTGCGCCTCCTGCTCCTCGGAGAGGTTCGTCTGCACGAGCTGGGCGTGGCTGCCGGAGAAGGCGTCGTGGATGCGGTCGACGACGGCGCCGGAGGTGAGGATGAAGAGCGCCGAGCTGCCCGGTCTGATCTCCGCCCGGACTCTCTCGATGAACTCCTTGTCGATGCCGACGTTGGCGAGCGAACCGCCGAGCGCGCCGGCTGCGGCGCCGACGGCGAGGCCGAGCAGCGGCACGAAGAAGATGAGGCCGAACAGCAGCCCCCAGAAGGCGCCGCCGAGCGCGCCCCGGCTGGTCATGTCGTCGAGGTGGCGGGTCTTCGGCTTCTTCTTGCCCGACTCCCACGTCACCGTCGCCGCGTCGTGCAGCTGGATCAGCTCCTGGCGCTGCAGGTCCTGCAACGTCGCGACGGCGTTCTCGGCGCCTGCCGCGTCGTCGAATCTCCAGACGGTCAACGTCGCCATGGGTGCTCCTCGCTCGGGTTCGCGCCGAGGCTGTCGCGCGCGCGGGTGAGGCGGCGTCACCCGCCGCGGGTGAGCAGCGCGCCCGCGCCGCCGATCCCGAGCCGATCGGGCTGCTCGGCGTGGGCGCGCTCGACCGCGTCGGGATAGGCGCGCGCGACGGCGGCGTCGAGCCGCGCCAGCTGCTGCTCCAGCGCCGGCTGCCGCGTCGCCGGCAGGTCGCTCAGCAGGCCGAGCAGCAGCGCCCGCAGCCGCCGCGCGATCTGCGGCTGGGCGACGCCGTAGACGCGGATCTCGGTCAGCGCGAGGTCGAGCAGGTCGGCCCAGCCGGGGTTCGGGTAGACGAGCCGGACGGTGCCGGCCCGGTCGGCGATCTGACCGCGTTCGAGGTCGCGCGCGGCCAGCTCGCGCAGCAGCTCCTCGATCCCGTCGAGTGCCTGCACGCCGGTCGTCGGGTCGTTGACGGCGGGCGAGAGCGCGCGCAGGCCGACGTCGGCGATCGCGCGGATCGCGAAGGCCGGATCCTGGCTGAGCGTGCGCTCCTCGGCCAGCATCGCGGCGCGCCGCAGCGCCTGCGTGTCGATCGGCTCGCCGTCGCCGTGGATGCGGAAGAGGGGCGCGCCGCGCGGCAGGAAGCCGCCGATCGGCACCGTCACCTCGACGACGGCGCCGGCCGCCTGGGCGACCGCGACGATCCGCGCGCGGTCGAGCGCCGAGAGGACGCCGGCGCGGCCCTCGTGCCGCACGAACGTGCCGTCCTCCACGGGCGGCAGCGCCGTCTGCGGCGGCGCCCCCTCGAACGGGAACGGGTACGCCTCCAGCACGGCGTCGCCGGCGCGCTGCACCACCTGCGCGATCACGCGGCGCGGCCGCAGCAGGTCGAGCAGCCGGCTGACGAGGCCGAAGAAGGCGAGCATCGCCGCGATCAGCAGCAGCAGGTTGAGCCCGACCGTCAGGCTCGGCACGACCGTCGCGCCGTCGCGGCCGATGTTGCGCAGCGAGACGAGCGCGTAGATCGTCGGCGCGACGAAGACGCCGAGCGCGTGCTTGACGACCGGGTCGCGGCGGAAGCGGTTGACGAGCCGCGGCGTGTACTGGCTGGCGCCGAACTGCACGACGACGACGGCGATCGAGACGACGAGGCCGGTGAAGGCGATCATCCCGCTCGCGATCGAGGAGAGGATCGTGCGCGCGGTGTCGGGATCGAGCCGCAGGTGCAGCAGGTCGCGCCGCTCCTCGATCGCCGGCACCGCCTCGGCCAGCAGCAGCGCGGCGACGATGTAGAGCGTCGGCACGAGCACGAGGCTGCGCGAGCGCCACTCGCGCAGCTGGAAGCGCAGCCGCCAGCTCGGCGATCGCTCGCCGGCCGACAGCTGCTGGCGCGGCGGCGACGCGGAGCTGTCGCCGTCGGCGCTCATCGTGCGCTCAGACTACGAGCTGGTCCGGCGGCGCGGCCTGGGCGGCGACGCGCGCGGCCGCCTCCCCGCCGCGCGTGAAGACGATGCCCTCGTCCTCGAGCGATCCGCGCTTGAGCATCACGACGTCGAGCGCGTAGTTCTGATGCAGCCGCCACGGCGCTCTCATCCCCTGCCGCGGCAGGTCGTCGATCGAGCGCAGCACGTAGCCGGAGGCGAGGTCGATGAACGGCTCGGTCGGCAGCGCCGGGTCGGGCGCCAGCGGCGTCACGACGCGGTTGCCGGTCGCGTCCATGTGGTTGACGAGGCGGCAGACGTACTCGGCGGCGAGGTCGCCCTTGAGCGTCCAGGAGGCGTTCGTGTAGCCGATCGTGACGGCGAGGTTGGGGACGCCGCTGAACATCATCCCCTTGTAGCCGACGGTCTTGGAGAGGTCGACCTCGCGCCCGTCGACCGCTATCGACATGCCGCCGAGCAGCAGCAGGTTCAGGCCGGTCGCGGTGACGATCACGTCGGCCTCCAGCTCGCCGCCGGAGGCCAGTCTGATGCCCGTCTCGGTGAACGTCTCGATGCGGTCGGTGACGACCGAGGCGCGACCGGAGCGGATCGCCTTGAAGAGGTCGCCGTCGGGGACGAGGCAGAGGCGCTGATCCCACGGGTTGTAGGTCGGCGCGAAGTGCGTGTCGACGGCGTAGCCCTCGGGCAGCTGGCGCTGCACGCCCTTGCGGACCAGCTTCTTGACGAAGCCGGGGGCGCGGCGGCTGAGCTGGAACAGCGCCGAGCTGAGCGCGACGTTCTTCCAGCGCACGATCGGGTACGCGGCCTTCGCCGGCAGCAGACGGCGGAGGAAGTCCGCTATCGGGTCCTTCGCCGGCAGCGACATCACGTAGCTCGGCGAGCGCTGCAGCATCGTCACGTGCGCGGCTCTGTCGGCCATCGACGGGATCAGCGTGACCGCGGTCGCGCCGGAGCCGATCACGACGACGCGCTTGCCGGCGTAGTCGAGCTGCTCGGGCCAGTGCTGCGGATGGACGATCTCGCCCTTGAAGCGCTCGCTGCCGGGGAAGCGCGGCGAGTAACCCTCGTCGTAGCGGTAGTAGCCGGTGCAGCCGAAGAGGAAGTCGCAGGTGATCGTGACCTGCTCGTCGGTGTCGGTGCGCGCGGCGGTGACCGTCCAGCGCGCCTGCTGCGAGGACCACTCGGCGCGCACGACGCGGTGGTTGTAGCGGATCCGCTCCTCGACGCCGTGCTCGCTCGCGGTCTCGCGGATGTATCTGAGGATCGAGGGGCCGTCGGCGATCGCCTTCGCCTCGGTCCACGGCTTGAAGGCGTAGCCGAGCGTGAACATGTCCGAGTCCGAGCGGATGCCCGGATAGCGGAAGAGGTCCCAGGTCCCGCCGCTGGCGGCGCGCGATTCGAGGATCGCGAAGCTCTTGCCGGGCGAGTCGGCCCGCAGGTGGCAGGCGGCGCCGATGCCGGAGAGGCCAGCACCGACGATCAGCACGTCGACGTGTTCAGGCTCCATTGGGACATCTTCCCCATGAAGCGAGTCCGAGGCGCCGGTACCCGAGAGTACCTGGCGCGTAGACGCTCACATCGGACGCCTGCCGGAGGCGCGCGGGACTCCCCGCGCATGCATCGGCCCTCGCGCCCGTAGGCTGCCTCGCATGACCGCGCTGCACGTCACCAACGGCGACGTCGTCGCCCCCGCCGTCGCGGCAGCGGCCGGCGTGCCGCTCGGCGACGTCGTGCCGTGGCGCGACGTGCTGCACGACGGTCCCGTGCCGGCCGGGCTCGACCCCGCCGCCCTCGCGCTCGTGCGCGCCGCCCACCTCGCCGCGCGCGGCTGGGAGCAGGAGGGCGCGGCGCTCGCCCAGCTGCAGGAGCGCGACGCGCGCGTCGCCGCCCATCCCGCCGCCGCCGAGGTCGTGCTGTGGTTCGAGGAGGACCTCTACGACGCGCTCCAGCTCGCCCAGGTCAGCGATCGGCTCGCCGGCCGGCCGGGGCCGGTCACGCGCGTCGTGCTGCCGCACACGCCGCGCGCCGAGCTGCGCCAGTTGTTCCTCGCGCGCAGACCGTTCACGCCCGACGGCGCCGACTTCGCGGCGCTGCGCTCGCCCGACCCGCGCGCCTGGGAGCGGGTGCCGGCGTTCGCGCGGCTGCGCGAGGAGCTGCCCGACGCGCGCAGCGGCCTCAGCCGGCTCGAGGCCGAGCTGCTCGCCGCGCTCGCCGACGGGCCGCTGACGCCGCACGAGCTGTTCGAGCGCGTCGCCGCGCGCGAGCAGGTGCCGTGGATCGCCGACCTGCCGCTGTGGGCGCTCGCCGACGAGCTGGCCCCGCTGGTGCTGTGGAGCGACGCCGGCGACCGCCCGCGCTACGCGCTGACCGAGGCCGGCGAGCAGGTCCGCAGCGGCGCGCAGCCGCGCCCGCCGGCCGAGCGCTGGCTCGGCGGCGTGCAGCTCGGCGCCGGCCGCCCCCGCTGGGCGTGGGACGCGGTCGTGCGGCGGGTCGTCTCGCTCGACTGAGGCCGGCGACCGTGCGGCTCAGCGCGCGGTGAAGCCGGCGATCAGCTCCGCCGTCTCCAACGGCACGTCGAGCTGCGGGCAGTGGCCGATGCCGTCCAGCTCGACCCAGTCGGCGCGCGGCAGCCAGTCGTCGCGTAAGCGGGCGGCGGTCGAGGGCCACGCGAGGATCCGGTCGGCGGTCCCCCACACCATCCGCACCGGGCAGTCGATCCGCTCGGCGTCGAGGTTCCAGCCCTCGCGCTGCGCGAACTCGATCAGCGGCACGACGCCGGGGCAGTCGGCGGCGCCGCGCATCAGGTGGGCGATCAGCTCGGCCGGGATGTGCTCGTAGTTGGTCGCGATGAACTCGGTCGCGCGGCGGCGGCCCTCCGGCGAGGCGACGATCATGTCGGCGTGCGGCACGGCGGCCGCCAGCAGCTCCTGCATCGTCGTGAAGTAGGCGAGCGTCTCCTTGAACGACTCGTCGCCGACCGCCCAGCCGCCGGCCGGCGCCAGCGCCACGACCGAGTCGGCGCGGCCGCGGGCGGCGAGCTGCAGCGAGATGTAGCCGCCGAGCGAGTTGCCGGCGACGTGCGCGGTCGCGAAGCCGGCGTCGTCCATCGCCCGCTCGACCGCGTCCACGAGCGCCGCGTCGCTGACCGTCTCCAGCGGCGGCCCGCCGGCGTGACCGGCGAGCGTCACCGCGAGCACGTCGTGGTGGCGCTCGAGGTGCGGCAGCACCAGCTCCCACGTGCGCCAGGTGTCGGTGAAGCCGTGCAGCAGCACGAG
>DATIOB010000033.1:0-3443 GCA_035473605.1 Conexibacter sp. | reverse complement strand
CGGCCTCTGCGGGCAAGGTCGTAGTCCTGTGCACCATATCCGTGCACGAGGCTCCGATACAGCGTCTGCCTGCCCTTGCGCACCTCGGTGATCAGCTGCACCGACGGCACGTCGAGCGCGCCGTCGACCTCGCCCGCGATGCGGACGTTCCCGATCAGGTGGACCGTTCTCGACGCCGGATCCTGCGAGTAGGCGTGCCCGCCGGAGATCCGCAGCACGCGCTCGCGCAGCCGGCGGCGGTCGTCGAGCACCAGCTGCACGTCGACGCGCGGGTCGGTCGACTCGTCGCCCTGCGGGATCCAGTAGCTGGCGTCCTCGGCGTAGAGCGCCAGCCACTCGTCGAGCCTGCGGAGGTCGAGCAGCTCGGCCTCGCGATAGAGGAAGGCGGCGACGTCGGCGAGCAGCCGCTCGCGCTCGGGCGCCGGCGCGGCGGCGCTCACAGCGCACCGCCGAGCGTCATCGCCTCGCGCCAGCCGCGGTAGAAGGCGCGCTGCGGCACCTCGTCGGCCGAGTGGCCGATCAGCGTGCCGTTCTCGCCCGGTCTCTCGCGGTGGGCGCCGCGGCTCATCACCAGCCAGTCGTCCTCGGTCGCGCGCATCCCGTCGGCGACGCGCTCGAAGGCGACCTCGACGTCGTCGGGACCGCCCATTCCGGCGGCGCCGTAGAAGCCCTCGTGCGTGCGCAGGATCGCGGCGTTGTGCTCGTCGCTGGCGCCCTCGTGCAGCATCGGGTAGAGCCGCACCTCGGTCTTCGCCGCCGACTTCGGCAGCACGTGACGCAGCTGGGCGCCGACGAAGCAGAGGTTGGGGAAGACGATCAGGTTGAACGGCAGGTCGCCGAGCTGGCCACCGTTGTTGCCCGTTCTGGGGTCGCCGAACTCGTGCACGGAGTGGCCGTTGCCGAGGTCGATCGTGCGGTAGCTCTCGTTGAAGAGGATCTGCTGCATGATCGGCGGCGCCTCGCCGATGCGGTCGGCGAGCACCTCCAGGAAGCTGCGATGGACGAAGCCGAAGTGGTAGTTGTCGATCGTGTTCTCGACCTGCAGCTTCCAGTTGGCGTCGTACTCGATCCGATGCGAGCCGGCCGACAGGCGGATCCCGTCGGGTCCCTGTCTGGAGATGATCTCCAGGTAGGGCAGCGCGTTGCCGAGATACTCCTCGAGCGTCGGCCCCTCCTCCGCGAACGACGCGAAGACGAAGCCGTGCGCGACGCCGACGCGCGGCAGCCGCGTGAGGCCGAGTCTCTGGCGCTCCATCTGCGGGTAGGCGTCGTCGTAGGTGATCCCGCGCAGCTCGCCGGTGTTTCTGTACGTCCAGCCGTGGTAGGGGCAGCGGAAGAAGTTCGCGCTGCCGCGCTCGGACTGGCAGACGGCCGCACCGCGATGGCGGCAGCGGTTGAGCATCACGCGCAGCTCGCCGTCGTCGGCGCCGCGCGAGACGATCACCGGCTGCGTGCCGGCGTACGTCGTCTTGTAGTCGCCGGGCGAGCGCAGCTCGCTCTCGTGCGCGACGTACAGCCACGGTCCGTGGAAGACGCGGCGCTGCTCGGCGGCGAAGATCGCCTCCGAGGTGTAGATGCTCCCGTGGACGCGCCAGTCCTCGGTGAACAGGTCGGCGGGGTCGGTGATCGCCGTCATCGTGCTCCTTCGTCGCTGCGCCATCCGGTCTGGCTGGGGTCGAGGAACGGGCCGAGCCGCTCGTGGGTGAGCCAGGTGAGGCTGGCCAGCTCCAGCGGATCGAGGTGGATCGTGCGCCCGTTGCGCAGGTCCTCGATCCGGAGGCGCGGACCGTTCGCGCTGAGGTCGAGCGCGACCGTCACCTTGCCGAACTCGTTCTCGAGCTGCAGCCGGCCGCCGTCATGCGAGGAATCCATCGTGGTGTCGAGTGTATACTGTTGTCATGGAGATCGCCAACGAGTTTTCGCTCAGCGTCCCGCTCGAGCGCGCCTGGCCGCTGCTGACCGATCTCGAGCGCGTCGCCCCCGCGATGCCGGGGGTCACCGTCGACGGCGCGGACCCCGACGGCGGCCTGCGCGTGACGATGCGCGTGAAGGTCGGCCCGATCTCGGTCACCTACAGAACCGTCGTCTCGCTCGTCTCGGCCGACCCCGCGACGCACACCGCCGTGCTGAAGGCGAGCGGCCGCGAGGCGCGCGGCCAGGGCACCGTCGAGGCGACCGTCACCGCGCTGCTGCGCGCCGCCGAGGACGAGGAGGAGCGGACCGAGGTCGACCTGCTCACCGACGTCGCCGTCACCGGCCGCGTCGCGCAGTTCGGCGGCGGCGTGATGAAGGAGGTCGCCGACCGCCTGCTGAGACAGTTCGCCAGACGGCTGGAGGCACAGCTGGTCGAGGAGCCGGCCGCCCCGTCACCCGCTTCGTCCGCCTCCTCCGCCGAGCAGAAGGCGACACCCGCGAGCAGCCTCGCCGCCGAGCCCGAGACCGTCGACCTCGGCGGCATCGCGACGGCGGCGCTGCTGCCGAGAGGCCCCGCTGTCGGCGCCTTCGCGGGCGCCCTGCTCGGCACCTTCCTCGGCTCGCTGCTCGCCGCGCTGCTGCTGCGCCGCCGCGCCTAGAGGACGGCGACGGGCCGCTTCGGCGCCGGCGTGTTGCGGGACTTCGTGTAGCGGACCGCGCCCGATGTGATGGCGGCTCCGATGCCGGGCAGGTCGCCGGCTTGGAGTGCGCCGGCCCAGTCCTCGCCGGCGGAGCCGAGCGGGGCGTCGAGCACGAGCAGGTCGGCGGGGCGGCCGGGGGCGAGGATGCCGGCGTCGAGGCCGTAGACGCGGCCGACGCTGCCGGTGGCCGCGGCGATCGCCAGCTCGACCGGCAGGCCGTCGAGCGAGACCAGCTCCGCGATCAGATGAAACATCCCCAACGGCACCACCCCGGTCCCGGTCGGCGTATCGGTGCTGATGAGGAGGCGGTCGGTTCTCTGGTGCTCGCGCGCGAGGCGGCAGATGTCGAGCGCCGAGCGGAGGTTGCCGGCCATCGCCAGCTGCAACGCGATCTCACCGCCTTCCACGACGATCTTCTCGTTGTCCGCCGGCACCATCGCCGTCGGACCACCGTTGACATGGAAGCTCACATGCGCGCCCATCGCGATCACCGCGTGCGCGTCGATCCGGTCAAGGCTGCCCGGGATCGACCCACCACCCGTGTGACAGGTCACGATCAGCCCAGCGGCCCGCGCCGCCTGCGCGACCGGCACGTAATCGAGCGGACCGTCGAAGGCGCCGAACCCGGCCTTCGCCAACCACACACCCTGGGCTCTCAACTCGTCGAAGTCCGCGCGTGTCAGGCCGGGCTCCAGGATCACCGAGCCCGCATGAACGGTCACGCCGCCCGGCCGGAAGTCGGCGAAGCAGCGCTGCGCCGCGATCGCGAGCGCCTTCACACCCGCCGGATCCGACGGACGCCCCGGCGTGTGCACCTCACTCGCCGTG
>DATIOB010000032.1:0-6539 GCA_035473605.1 Conexibacter sp. | reverse complement strand
GTGGTGGCCGTCACCGAGCCGACGACGTAGCGGCGCGCCGCGGAGGCCGTCAGCAGCCGCTCGACCGGCACGAGCGGGTGCGCGAGGTCGAGCAGGATCGGCGATCTGTGGAAGACGACGGTGACGTCGGCGACCGTTCTGGGGAAGAGCACGTCGAGCCGCGCGCGCGTGCGCTCGAGCGAGTCGAGCATGCGGGCCGCGTCGTCGGCGTCCGCCGTCTCGTGGCGGGCGCGGAAGGAGGCCGAGAACGTCTCGTCCCATGCCATGCGCCCGGGATGATGTCAGCGCGGGCGGTGGCCGTGCATCTCGACGACCTGCTGGTAGGTCGGGCGGTTCTGCCACGCGATCGGCGGCTGCGTGATCCCGCCGAGCGCCTGGAAGCGGATCGCGTCGAAGCAGCTCTGCGAGCCGGCCAGCCCCGCTCTCTCGCAGCTCTCGTCGGCGTGCAGCTCGCTCGCCGGCACCGCCAGCGCCGCGCGCAGCGAGCGCTCCAGCTCCCCGCGGCACCGTCTCAGCGCGCCGCCGCCGCAGTAGACGCGCCCGTAGCGGCCGCGCACCGGCGCGCCCAGCAGCGTCCGCAGGTCCTTCTGCGCGTAGCCGTACCAGCCGGTCTGGAAGGCCGAGCCGCGGTGCTCGCCGCCCCGGCCGTGCGGCGGGTCGTCCTGCGGGATCGCGCTGACGAGCTGGCGGTAGAGGCGGTCGCCGAGCAGCGGCCCGAACTGCGCCCGCAGCCAGCGCGGCCACCATGCGTCGAGGATCCGGATCGCCCGCGCATGGGGATACGGCGCGCCGACGGAGCGTGCGCGGCGATGGCCGCCGTCGGCGACCCACGCGCGCAGCTCTGCGACCGCGCGCCGCAGCCGCGGGTCGCGCGGTCTGCCGAGCACGCGCAGCGCCCACGGCAGCACCTGCGTCGCGCGCAGGTCGACGGTCGCCGCCTCCGCCATCGCGCTGACGAGGCCGGCGCGGTCGAGCTTGCGGCCGTCGCGCGTGCGCGCCGCGATCGCGGCGTCGAGTGACTGCGAGCGATAGACGGGGCCGAAGGTCTGCCCGTTGGAGGCGGCGTAGCCGGGCGCCTGCTTGTTGTTCCAGCTCGTCAGCACGTCCTGGTCGCTCGCCTGCGGATGCGCGGCGAACGGCGTCCCGATCCCGCGCCAGCCGAAGCGGGCGCTCGTCGGCAGGTTGCCGTCGACGCCGCGCGGCCGCCGCGGGTTGGCGCCGGAGTTGAAGTAGGCCGTCTCGCGGTCGTCGAGGTAGAACCAGTTGAAGGTGTAGTCGACCTGCGCGGCGGCGCGCTGGAAGTCACGCGCGGAGCGGATCCGGCCGGGCTCGTTGAAGGCGGCGAAGCCGCGCGCGGAATCGAGCTCGCGGTTGTACGTCGAGCGCCGCTCGACGTAGGCGACCGCTCTGCCGCCGACGCGCCCGCGCGCGACGACGATCCCGCGCAGCGTGCGCTGGGCGCGCAGCTCGATCGCGCCGGCCGGCGTGGAATCGGCGATGCTCGGTCTCCAGGCGTCGCGGCGCGTCAGCAGCTCCATCGGGCGGCAGCGGCCGCCGAGCAGGTAATGGGCCGAACGGATCGACGGTCGCCCGCCGCCGGGAGCGCAGAGCGGGAGCGCGAACGTGTCGATGATGTCCTGGCCGGCCGACGTCGCGCTCCAGGCGTAGTCGGGGCCGCGGCCGAGCTGGACGTACATGTTGACGCCGGCGAAGGCGGCGCCGCGCGCGTCGATCCCCGGCCCGTGCAGCTCCTGCTCGACGAGGATCTGCGGCGAGAAGTAGCCGACCTGCGGCCCGAAGACGGCGAGCGGGTGCCCGGACTTCGACAGTCTGCCCGAGACGACGAGCGCGTTGGAGGCGGCGTCCGGCAGCGGCTGCAGCAGGCCGGGGAGGGCGCGCGAGTCGCTGCGGCCGGTGAGCGGGTCGATCTCGCCGGGCGCGGTCGACGCGGCGGCGCCGGCTGCGGCCGCGCGCAGCGGCGCGCCCTCGGCGCTGCGCAGCGTGCCGCGGTCGGGCAGCGCGACGCTGCCGCGGGCCGGCGTGCGCGGCGGCAGGTCGTAGGGGAAGCGGCCACGTGCCGTCGTCGGCGCCTCGGGGTCGTCGGCGCTGCGCCAGTCGCTCCACAGCCGTCTGCCGAGACGCGCGCCGAAGCGCTCCTGGAAGGTCTGCAGCAGCAGCGCCTGCTCCAGCTCCCCGCCGCCGCCGTTGCCGAAGGTCGCGCCGACGAGCGAGGCGATCGCGACGGCGTCCTCGGGCTTCCACGGCTGCGGCCCGGCGACGTTGCCGGTGAAGGCGTACTCGCCCGGCAGCTCCAGTGGATCGCTGCGGGCGCGGTCGATGAAGGCGTTGACGCCGGCGGTGTAGGCGTCGAGGTCGGCGCGCAGCTTGCGCCCCTCGGCGCCGTAGCGGCGTGGCAGCGCGTCGAGCTGGGCGGTCAGGTCGGCCTCGCTGTACGGCGCCGCGCGCCACTGCTCGCGGTCCATCGCGACGTTGCCGGGCGAGCCGCCGGCGAAGGCGGCCAGCTGCGCGCGGCCGAGGTGGCGCAGCACGTCGAGGAAGAAGAGGCGGTCCTCGGCGGCGCTGTAGCCGGCGCCGAACATCGTGCCGGCGCGCGTGGCGCCGTAGATCCGCGGCACGCCGTAGCGGCGGTCGCGCACGATCGTGACGTCGTCGCGCGGGCTGTAGGTGCGCTCGACGTCGTCCGCTCTGACGCCGAAGGAGGCGTCCTTGAAGAGACGGTCGAGGTTGGCGCTCCGCAGCGGCAGCGGGGTCGAGGTCAGCGCCGCGTACATCGGCAGCTGGTCGTCGTTGTGCGGCGGGCGCGCGCCGCCCGAGAGGAACGCCAGCAGCTGGTCGCGGTTGGCGGCGCCGTCGGTGCCGGGCGGCAGGACGTCGCGGACGCTGCCGAAGTCGCCGGCGCGGTAGGGGAGCGGCTGCGGCGGCGCGGCGAGCGCCGTCGCGGCGCCGGCCAGCAGCAGGATCACGACGCCGAGCAGCGGCGCGATCCGGCGCACGTCAGATCCTTCCGGCGGCGGCGTCGCGCTCGTAGTCGAGCTCGGTGCGGATGCCCTCCGCCGCGAGGATCTCCTGCGCGGCCTCCATGTCCTGGGCGCCGAGCACGAGCTTCGCGCAGCGGGCCGCCGAGTCGATCGCGGCGGCGGTGTCGAAGAAGAAGGTCAGCGCGCCGGCCGGCGTGCGCTCGACGGTGCGGCGGCCGTTGCGGATCGGCAGCGGGCCGAAGGCGCCGCGGGCGCACTCGACGGCCTGCGCGCTGGCCTCGGTCGGGACGACCTCGACCGCGCGCGCCAGCCGCGCGACGGAGGGCTGCGTCAGTCCCCAGACGCCGAGCAGGCCGCCGGCGGCCGAGACCTCGGCGACACGCTCCAGCACCTCGGGCGGGGTCAGCTCGGCGTCGCAGCCGGCGCCGAACAGCGCGCCGATCGTCTCGATCCCGCGTTCGGCCAGCAGCGGCGCGGCGGCGAGCATGACGGCGTCGCAGAGCGGGCTGGAGAGCCCCGGCTCGTGGCCGTGCGCGAGCACGTCGCCGCCGACGTCGACGAGCACGACGAGGTCGCACTCCAGCCGTCTGACGGCGGCCGCGATGCCGTCGGCGATCGCGGCGGGACCAGGGTTGGGGTCGACCAGCACGACCCAGGCGCCGAGCAGTCCGGCCATGTGCGACTCGGCGAAGCGGAAGCCGCCGGGGCCGGTCGTGTCGGGGCCGGCGAGCGCGACGGCGGGGTGGATCACCTCGGCGTCGCTCAGCTCGGCGATCGTGCGGGCGCCGGGCAGCGGGTCGATCGGACGCCGCTCCCACGTGACCCCGCCGATGACGGCGTCGCCGCCGAGCGCGCGAGCGCACTCTGCGACGGCGAGCGCACCGACGACGTCGCCGCCGCCGCCGATGCCGATCGCGAGGGCGCGCCGATTGCCGAGGATCTCTTCGATGCCGGCAGCCGGCGCGTCACCGCGATGGTTCACAGGGTGCTTCTAGACGAGCGCGGGAACGCGACCGTTGACGATCGAGCGGATCTCGTCGGAGGCGCGCTCGAACTCGTCGTCGGAGAGCACCGGCGTGCCCTCGAAGGGCAGGTCGCGCGTGATCTCCAGCCAGCTGCGACATCCGCCGTAGTCGTCGCGCACCTTGACGGTGACGGGACGGGGGATGCGGTACGTCCGCAGCAGCACGACGTGCAGCGGGTGACGGCGCTTCCAGTCGAGCCGCTTCTCCGCGTAGTCGGGCGTCCACACGTAGAACGGCGAGAGGGCGTCGACGGCACGGCGATCGGTGATCGTCCAGTGGTCGGCGACCTCGGCCCACGCACGAATCCTCACACGGTCGGGCTGCGGGATCTCGCCGTCGCGCGTCAGCGCGTGCGGCGGAGGCTCGCCCTCCGGCCAGACGCCTTCCTCCAGCGCACGAGCCATTTCGGGCTGGTGAGACTCACGAACGAGGTCGCGGCGCTGGTGGTCGAACGTCGGGTAGAGGAAGAACCGCTCGTGCTCGAGCTTGAAGTGCTTCTCTTGTTCGCGGATGCCGCCCTTGCGCAGTGTTACGAGTTGCTCGCCTTCGGCGAGCGCGCGCACAGTCACGGCCCATTCTTTGAAAGCAATCGGCATAGTTCCGGGGGAGGGGAGAGGATGCGTATATGCCCGTTTACGCGAAGATGCAACATTTCGCGGCGGGAACTCCATTCTAGGGAAGACCCTTGGAATTCCCAAATTTCCCTGCAAATTGACGCTTTTTCACCTCCCGTTCACGGAGTGCGAAAGCGTTTTCGCGCGCGCGTCGCGCGTACGCGTACGGACAATTTGCGACGTCCCGGGGCGCGCTGCGGTGCCGACGGGTCAGGCTCCGACCCGTTCGCTGGGCGCGATCTTGCGGCGCCCGCGCCGTCTCAGCCGCTCGGCCCGGATCTGCCCGGCGTGCCGTGGCCGCCGCCGCCCGGCGTCTCGATCCGCAGTCGCGCGCCCGGGCGCAGCTCTCCGCGCGCCTTCGGCGGCAGCGGCTCGCCGTCGAGCAGGTTGCGACCGCGTGCGCCCGGCTCCCCGCCGGCCGCGCCCGGCGGCGCGTGCCGCCGTCGCTCGCTGATCAGCGACCACGTCATCGGCGCCAGCGCCTCCAGCTCGCGCACGATCCCGTCGCCGCCGCGGAAGCGCCCGTCGCCGCCCGAGCCGCGCCGCAGCGCGTAGGTCACGACCCGCAGCGGGAACTCCAGCTCCAGCGCCTCCACGGGCGTGTTGAGCGTGTTCGACATCGCGACGTGGACGGCGCTCGGACCGTCGGCGCCGGGGCAGGCGCCCTGGCCGCCGCCGAGCGTCTCGTAGTACGTGAAGTCGTCGCTGCCGAGCGTCAGGTTGTTCATCGTCCCCTGGCCGAGCGCGCGGCCGAAGGCGGCCAGCACGAGGTCGGCGACGCGTGAGGAGGTCTCGACGTTGCCGGCGACGACCGCGTGCGGCGGCTGCGCGTTGAGCAGCGAGCCCTCCGGCGCGATCACCTCGATCGGGCGGTAGGCGCCGGCGCTCGGCGGGATGTCAGGATCGGTCAGCACCCGCACGGCGAAGTAGCAGGCCGAGCGCGTGACGGCGAGCGGGCAGTTGAGGTTGCCGTCGTGCTGCGGCGCGCTGCCGCTGAAGTCGAGCACGAGGCGGTCACCGGCGACCGTCGCTCTCAGCCGCAGCGGGATGTCGCCGTCGGCGCCTTCGAGCACGTCCTCGGCGTGCAGCACGCCGTCGGGCAGCTCGGCGATGCAGGCGCGCGCCCGCCGCTCGGCGTAGTCGAGCACCTCCGCCATCGCCGCGCGCAGCGTCGCGACGCCGCTGCTGCGCGCCAGCTCCGCCAGCCGCAGCGCGCCGGCGCGGTTGGCGGCCAGCTGCGCGCGCAGGTCGGCGCGCCGCTGGGCCGGCTGGCGCATCTGCGCCGCCAGCCGCTCGATCGCCGCCGCGTCGAGCGGCTGCGGCGCGATCACGACGCCCTCCTCGGCGAGCGTCCTGCTGTCGGCCGGCATCGAGCCGGGCGTCGGCCCGCCGACGTCGGCGTGGTGGGCGCGGTTGGCGGCGAAGCCGAGCAGCTCCCCGGGCCCGTCAGCGCGCCCCTTCGCGTCGTCGCGGCCGTCGTGCGCGAAGACCGGCGTCACGACCGTGATGTCGGGCAGGTGGGTGCCGCCGCGGTAGGGGTCGTTGAGGACCCACGAGCGACCCGGCGCATGCTGCTCGCCGAGCACCGCCGCGACCGCCGCCGGCATCGCGCCGAGGTGGACGGGGATGTGCTCGGCCTGCATCACCATGTCACCGGCCGGGTCGAACAGCGCCGTCGAGGCGTCGCGCCGCTCCTTGATGTTGGCCGAGTGGGCGGAGCGGATCAGCACCGCGCCCATCTCCTCGCAGGTCGCCCGCAGCGCGCCGACGACGACCTGCAGCTGGACCGGGTCGAGCGCGGTCACGGCGCCGCCTCCGCGTCGTCGGCCGCCGCGGCGCCGCGCCCGGCGGCGTCTCGGCGCAGATCGATGCCGCCGCTCTCGAGCACGACCCCGCTCCAG
>DATIOB010000031.1:0-2473 GCA_035473605.1 Conexibacter sp. | reverse complement strand
TCAGCCACCTGGAAACCGTCCGTGCCGAGCAGTTCAGTACGCACCTGGCCGGTGATGAAGACGACGGGGACCGAGTCCATCATCGCGTCGCAGATCGGTGTGATCAGGTTCGTCGCGCCGGGTCCGCTGGTGGCGAACGCGACCCCCACTTTTCCGGTCGCCTTGGCGTACCCCTGTGCGGCGTGGCCGCCGCCGGCCTCGTGGCGCACGAGGATGTGACGGATCCCCGCGTCGTAGAAGGCGTCGTAGGTGGGGAGGTTCGCGCCGCCGGGCAGGCCGAATACGACCTCGACACCCTCCGCTTTCAAACACTCCATCAGGGCGTCGACTGCACGCATCTGCGCTCGCCTCCTTTCACAAAGGCTCGGAAAATCGGGAACGCGCGCCGTGTGGCCGGCGCGCGCGGATCGTCTGATCGTACCAGCGGCCGGGGTCCCGGCCCGGCGGGACGGCGACGCTCGCGCGGCTGCCGGACGGCGGCCGCGCGGGCGCGTCAGCGCGCCGACGCGGCGCGCACCGTCAGCCTGCCGCCCGCGCCCCTGCCGGCGGTCGGCACGGTGCGCACGGCGAGCGTCAGGCGGCCACGTCCGGCGAGCGTTCTGCGGGCGGCGCGCGTGAGCGCGATCCGGACCGTCGCGCGTCTGCCGGCCGGCAGCGCGTAGCGGACGGAGCCGACCGTCGCTCTGCCGCTGCGCAGCGTCAGCCTGCCGCGGCAGCGCGTGCCGGCGGGGCCGTCGCAGCGCAGCGCGAGCGCGACGGCCCCGGCTCTGCTCGCGCGCGCCGTTCTCGTCGCGAGCACCAGTCTCGCGGCGCGCGGCGACGCGCTTCTGCCGGGTCTGCTCGGCGGGGTCGGGGCCGGGGGCGCCGGCGGCGCGGGCGGGGCGGGCAGCGGAGGCGCAGGCGAGAGCGGCGGCTCGACCGGCGCCGCCGTGACCGGCTGCGTCACCGTGACGCTGCTGGGCTGGAACTCCGCGCCGCCGTTCAGCTCGGCGGTGATCGTGTGGCTGCCGGGCGCGAGGCCGGTCACCGTCGGCGAGACGGCGACGCCGCCGACGACGTCGACCGGCGCGCCGAGCGGAGCGCCGTCGAGCAGGAACTGCACGTCGCCGTCGCTGACCGGGGCGCCGGTCGTCGCGACGGCGGTCGCGGTGAAGACGAGCGGCTGGCCTGCCTGTGCGACGGCGGCCGAGGAGGCGATCTCGATGCTCGTCGGGGCCGGCGTGACGACGAGTGTCGCGGTCGCGCGGCTCGGCTCCAGCACGAGCGGGACGGTGCCGTCGGCGTAAACGGCCGAGAGCTGGCGCGGGCCGGCCGCGAGCCCCTCGATCGGCGCCGACTCGGCGACGCCGTCGACGACCGCGACCGGCGCGCCGACCGCTCTGCCGTCGATGGCGAACTGGACGCTGCCGGCGGGCTCGCCGGCGCCGGGCGCGACGACCGCGACCTCAGCTCTCAGCCGCTGCGGCGCGCCGAAGGCGCTGCTGCCCGGCACGACCGCGAGCGTCGTCGCGGTCGAGGCCGGCGCGACGCGCTGCGTCATGCTGCCGCCACTCGGCTCGTACTGGCCGTCGGGGTCGAGGAAGGCGGCGGTCAGATGCTGGGCGACCGGCGACAGCTCGCCGCCGACGGCGCAGTCGGCGGTCGCGCCCGCGCTCAGCGGCACCGGCGCGCAGAGCGGCGCGTCGGCGCCGTCGCGGAAGGTGACCGAGCCGCTCGGCTCGACGCCCGCGCCCGTGCGCGCGACGATCGCGGTCAGCGTGAACGGCTGCCCGACGACGGAGGGGTTGACGCTGCTCGTCAGCGCCGTCGCCGTCGCGTCCGGGCCGACCGTCTGCACGAGCGTGCCGCTGCCGGGCTCGAAGGTCGCCGGCCCGCTGTAGCTGGCGGTCACCGCGTAGGCGCCGTCGTCCAGCGCCGGGAGGGTCGCCGACGCCTGGCCGTCGCCGTCGAGCGCGACCGGGCCGCCGACGGGATCGGGCGCGTCACCCGGCTGTCTGGCGATCGCGAACTGGATCGCTCCGGTCGGTCTCAGCGTCGTCGCGCCGTGCGCGGCGACGGTCGCCGTGACGGCGACGGTCTCGCCGCTGGTCGACGGGTTGAGGTCGCTGGACAGCGTGACCGCCGTCGGGACCGCTCTGACCTGCTGGTCGAGCACGGCGCTGGTGCTGGGATCGTGGTCGGCGTCGCCGGAGAAGACGGCGGTGATCTGGTGATCGCCGAGCGCGAGCTGTTGCGGCGGCGAGACGGCGCTGCCGTCGGCGGTGATCGCGACGGGCGCGCCGAGCGCCGTCGAGCCGTCGCGGAAGGTGACCGTGCCGCTCCAGCTCGCCGGGGCGGCCGTGGCAGAGACGTTCGCGGTGAACGTCACCGGCTGGCCGGCGAGCGAGGGATCGACCGAGGCGGAGACCCGCGTCGTCGTCGGCGCTCTCGTCGTGCTCAGCGCGAAGCTGACAGTGCCGGCGCCGGCCGCGCT
>DATIOB010000030.1:0-5676 GCA_035473605.1 Conexibacter sp. | reverse complement strand
GACCGGTCAGCTCGGGCACGGGCGCGCCGGGCGGCCGCAGCGCGCCGTTGAAGCCGGTCGGGTCGGCGCCCTGGGCGTCGGCGCCGCCGTCGCTGCCGCCGCCGAACAGCACGACGCCGCCGAGCGCGGCGACGACGAGGGCGGTGGTGACGAGGAGCGTGAGACGGAGGCGGGCGGGCACGACGCCAGACAGCGTAGCCAGTGCACTTCCGCTGCCGGCTCGCGCTGCGTCCGCAGCGGCGGCGGGTGCCGGCCCGCGGCGCGCGCACCGCTGCTCGCCGGCCGCTATCCTTTCTGAAGTAACCGAAAGCCGACCCAGTTTGAGGAGATTCGTCGATGACCCCCTCCGGCGCGGAGCTGCTCCGCACCATCAAGAGCCAGATCCAAGAGGTGGATCCTGCGGCCGTGCACGAGCAGCTCGGCAACGGCGCAGTCATCGTGGACGTGCGCGAGACCGAGGAGTTCTCGGTCGGGCACCTGCCCGGCGCCAGACACGTCCCCCGCGCGTACCTCGAGTCGCGGATCGAGGGCGTCGTGCCCGACCGTGACGCGCACCTGGTGCTCTACTGCGCCTCCGGCAACCGCTCGGCGTACGCCGCGCGCACGCTCACGGAGGACCTCGGCTACACCAACGTCGAGTCGATGACCGGCGGCATCACGCTGTGGAAGGACCGCGGCTACGCCGTCGACGTCCCGCGCACGCTGACCGCAGAGCAGCGCGACCGCTACTCGCGCCACATCCTGATGCCGGAGGTCGGCACCGAGGGCCAGCTCAGACTGCTCGACGCGAGAGTGCTGCTGCTCGGCGCCGGCGGCCTCGGCGCCCCGACCGCGCTCTACCTCGCGGCGGCCGGCATCGGCACGCTCGGCATCGTCGACAACGACACCGTCGACCTCTCGAACCTGCAGCGCCAGGTGATCCACACGCAGGACCGCGTCGGCGAGCCGAAGGTCGACTCGGCCGAGGCGACGATCGCCAACCTCAACTCGGACGTCAAGGTCGTCAAGTACCCGGTCCGGATCGACGCCTCCAACATCATGGAGATCATCGAGGGCTACGACGTGATCGTCGACGGCCTCGACAACTTCCCGACGCGCTACCTGCTCAACGACGCCTCCGTGCGCCTGCAGATCCCGGTCGTCTCGGCGTCGATCCTCGGCTTCGACGGCCAGCTGTCGGTCTTCAAGCCCTACGACGGTCCCTGCTACCGCTGCCTCTACCCGACGCCGCCGCCGGCCGAGCTGGCGCCGTCCTGCGGCGCCAACGGCGTGCTCGGCGTGCTGCCGGGCACGATGGGCCTGCTGCAGGCGACCGAGGTCGTCAAGCTGATCCTCGAGGAGGGCGAGCCGCTGATCGGCCGCCTGCTGCTGTACGAGGCGCTCGGCGCGACGTTCACGGAGCTGAAGGTGCGCCGCGATCCGGACTGCCCCGTCTGCTCGCGCGACCCTGAGTCGATCACCGACGACGAGATGGGCGTCTTCCCCGATTACGAGGCGTTCTGCGCCGCGGCCGGCTAGGGTTGGTCGAACTATGGCAACCGTGAAGATCCCACCGGTCCTGCGTCCGTCGGTCGGCGGCGAGAAGACCGTGAGCGCCGACGGCAGCAACGTCGGCGAGGTGCTCAAGTCGCTCGCGAGCGACCACCCGCAGACGCAGTCGCAGCTGTTCGCGGCCGACGGCGAGCTGAACCGTTACGTCAACGTCTACCTCAACGACGAGGACGTGCGGGTGCTCGACGGCCTGCAGACGGCCGTCGGCGAGGGCGACACGCTCGTCATCCTGCCGGCGATGGCCGGCGGCGCCTGACGCATTCGCAGTGGCATCCGGGCACTGACAGGTGCCCGGATCCCGCTTGCCCCGCGCCGCTACACTCCGTGAAGTAATGGCTTCTGAACGCCTCGAGAACAAGCCCTGCGGCGGTCGCTACGGCGACATCGTCCAAGCGATCGGCAACACCCCGCTCGTCGAGCTCAAGCGCCTCTCGCCGAAGCCCGGCGTGCGCATCTGGGCGAAGCTCGAGTCGAGCAATCCGACGGGCTCGGTCAAGGACCGCGTCGCCCGCTCGCTGATCGAGGACGCCGAGGCCAGAGGCGCGATCAAGCCCGGCCAGACGATCCTCGAGCCGACCTCCGGCAACACCGGCATCTCGCTCGCGATGATCTGCAAGCGCAAGGGCTACAGACTCAAGGTCGTGATGCCCGACAACGTCACGCCGGAGCGCACCCAGCTGCTGCAGATGTACGGCGCCGAGATCGTCTACTCCGACGGCTCGAAGGGCTCCAACGGCGCCGTCGAGCTGGCGCTGGAGATGGCGGCGGCCGATCCGCAGTACTACATGCCGTACCAGTACGGCAACGAGGCCAACCCGAACGCCCACTACAACGGCACGGCGCTGGAGATCCTCGAAGAGCTGGACGAGATCAGCGCCTTCGTCGCCGGTCTCGGCACCGGCGGCACGCTGATGGGCAACGCCCGCCGCTTCAAGGAGACGCTCGGCGACAGCGTCAAGATCGTCGCGGCAGAGCCGATGCAGGGCGAGCCCGTGCAGGGCCTGCGCTCGCTCGACGACGGCTTCATCCCGCCGATCATCGACATCTCGCTGCTGGACCGCAAGATCTTCGTCACCAACCGCGACGCGATCATCTGGACGCGCAAGCTGCTCGACGAGGAGGGCATCTTCGCCGGCGTCTCCTCGGGCGCGATCGCCCGCGTCGCGGTGCGGATCGCCGGCGAGCTGGACGAGGGCAACGTCGTCTTCATCGTCTGCGACGACGGCTGGAAGTACCTCTCCTCGGGCATCTACACCCTGCCGGTCGACGAGGTGGAGAACCTCGACTCGACCGTCTGGTGGTAGCGAGACCTTCGCGACGGACCTTTCTGCGCGGGGCCGCTGCCGGCCTCGCGACGTTGCCGGCCGTCACGGCCGCGAGCGCCGGCGGCGCGCTGCTCGGCGGCTGCGGCGGTGACGAGGTCGAGCCGGTCGAGGACTTCTCCACGACGCCGGGGCGGATCCCGCCCGGCGTCAGCGGCGACGCCGAGCTGCTCGGCGGCGCGCTCGCGGCCGAGTACCGCCAGGTCGCGGCCTACCTCTCGGGGCTGCCGCTGCTGGAATCGCAGGCGCTCGCCGACGCCGAGCGCTTCCTCGCGCACGAGCGGGCTCACGTCGCGCGGCTGCGCGAGCTGATCGGCGGCATCGGCGGGCCGGCCGTCGGGCCGCGCCCCAGCTACGACTTCGGGCTGCCCGGCACCGCCGCCGACGTGCTGAGAACGCTCGAGCGCGTCGAGCAGGAGACGATCGCCGTCTACCTGCAGATCGTCCCGCGGCTGACCGACCCGCTGCTGAGGGCGACGGCGGCCTCGATCGCCGTCGTCGAGGCCGAGCACCAGGCGGTCGTGCGGCAGCGCCTGGGACGTCAGCCGCTGCCGACCGCGTTCGTGACGGGCGGCCGATGAGCGACTTGACGATCGTCGCCGAGGCGCTGGCGCTGGAGCAGGTCGTGGTCGCCAGCTATGGCGTCGCGCTGCGCGACGGGCCGCTGGAGCCGCAGTTGCGGCGCCTGCTGCGACGGCTGCGCCAGCAGGAGCGCGAGCACGCCGCGGTGCTCGCGAGCGAGCTCGACACGCTCGGGGGCAGAGCGTCGGCGGCGCCGGAGGGCGACGCCGCGCTGCGGCGCGCGCGGGCGGAGCTGGGGCTGACGCATCCGCTCGACGAGCTGGTCACGCGCGGCGACGTCGCGCGCTTCGCGGTCGAGCTGGAGAACGCTCAGACGGCCGGCTATCTCGCGGCCGTGCGGGAGCTGGGCGATCCGCGCCTGCTGACGCTGGCGACGCAGATCATGGCCGCCGAGGGACAGCACGCGACGGTCCTGCGCGGCCTGCTGAGCGACGTCCCGGACGTCGTCGTGCCGAGCCCCTTCGAAACTGGGGATGCGGCCATTCCGTGATCCGCTCTGGCCCTGACGCCGCATTAGGGCTAGCATTGAACGAACCCATCCGCACCTCCCGTCCGCGTCGTGCCCCTTCATGGCGGCGGATGGTCCAGCTACGAAGGAGCAGGAACGCCAATGTTCTCTCAGATCGGACCGATGGAGATCATCCTGGTCCTCGTCATCGCTCTCGTCATCCTCGGCCCGAAGAAGCTGCCCGAGGCAGGCAAGTCGATCGGCAAAGGCATGCGTGAGTTCAAGGACTCGCTTGCCGGCATCAACGGCAAGGACGACGACGACGAGCGCGAGCTGACCGCCGTCCCCAGCGAGAAGCGCGACGCGGCGTAGCTGAACCCCGCGAGTTCCCGCAGCGGTGAGCAGTTCCAGCTCGCCGACGTGGAACTCGCAGTGCGCAAGCACGTAGACTCGCGGGTGATGAAGATCGCCCGCGAGTTGTACGACCAGCTGATCGCCCACGCCCGTGCCGAGGCGCCGAACGAATGCTGCGGCATGATCGCCGCGGCAGACGACGGCGCGGTCAGGATCTTCCCGGCGGAGAACACCGCCGCCAGCCCGCTCCGCTACGAGATCGACGGGCGCCAGCAGCTGGAGATCCTCGACGCGATCGAGGACGCCGGCCACGATCTCGGTGCGATCTACCACTCGCACACGCGCACGGCGCCCGAGCCGTCGCAGACGGACATCAACCTCGCCTTCTATCCCGACTCGCTTTACGTGATCGTCGGTATCGCGAATCCCGAGCCGGACGTGCGCGCCTGGCGGATCGTCGACGGCGTCGTCAGCGAAGCGGAGCTGGTCGTCGAGTAGCGCGATGGCACTCCCGCGTGACGACACGGCGGGCAAGGTCAACCCCGAGTACGCGCAGGGGGAGCTGGTGCGCGTGCTGGGCGTCAGAAATCAGATAGAGGGCGAGTTCATCCAGGGGCTGCTGCTGGAGGAGGGCGTCCCCAGCATCCTGCAGCGCAGCATGGGCTTCGACGTGCCCGACTTCCTCGCCTCCGGCCCGCGCGACGTGATGGTGCCGCGCTCCGGCGTCTCGGCCTCGCGCGACGTGCTGCTGCAGGCGCACCTGCTGCCGACCGAGCGGGCCGTCGGCCCCTCGCCGCTGAAGCTGCTCGGGTTCATCCTCGCGGCGATCGCGGTCGTCGCGGTCTGCGCCTACATCGTCGAGTCGCTCTAGCGGCGGCGCGCGGCGCGATGCCGCGTGCGCGTCAGCGCCGCCGCGGCGCGGTCGCGCCGCCGAGGTCGGCCAGGCGCGCGAGGTGGGAGCGCCAGGCGCCCTCGGTGTGGACCAGCTCGCGGCCGCCGAAGGCGTCGCGCAGCGCCTTCTCCGGACCGTCGGGGTCGAGGAAGCAGGCGAGCCGCATCGCCGCCTCCGGCCCCTCCTCGCGCGCGAGCAGGTCGAGCACCGTGCCGCCGAGCAGCGCGGCGTCGCGCAGGCTCGGCGGAAAGGCGGGGCGGCCGCCCTCGCGCAGCCGCCGCGAGATCGCCGGGCGGGCGTGCTCGACCTGGCCGGCGAAGAAGCGCGCGGCGCCCTCGACCAGCCACGCCCAGCGCAGCCGGTGCAGGACCGCCGGCGGCGTCGACGGCGGCGGCAGGCGACGGTTGTTGACGCCGACGACGAGGCGGGCGTACAGCACGTCGGGTGCGCGCTGCAGCATCTCGCGCGAGCCGTCGACCTTCGAGGCGCGCTGCGTCAGGACTCTCGGCGCCAGCATGTGGATCGTG
>DATIOB010000029.1:0-6299 GCA_035473605.1 Conexibacter sp. | reverse complement strand
GACGATCCACCTGCAGCGCTCGACCGCGCTGCGCGACAGGCCCGGCGGCCGTGTGATCGGGCGGCTGCAGCCGAGAACCGAGTTCGACTCGCCGACGGTCCTGGCGATCGTGCGCCAGCGCGGCGGCTGGCTCGGCGTGCTGACACCGCAGCTGCCGAACGGTCGCATCGGCTGGATCTCCGCGCGCGCGACGTTCGAGTCGCACCGCAGCGGCTACCGGATCGACGCCTCGCTGCGCCGCCGCGAGGTCGTCGTGCGCCGCAACGGCCGCGTCGTGCAGCGCTTCCCGGTCGCGATCGGCAGCGAGGGGACGCCGACGCCGACCGGCAGCTTCGCCGTCACCGACAAGCTGCTGACGCAGTCGTCATCATCGCCCTACGGCTGCTGCATCCTCGCGCTCAGCGGCCACCAGACCGCGACGCCGCAGGGCTGGGGCGGCGGCGACCGGATCGCGATCCACGCGACCAACCTGCCCGAGACGATCGGCACGCGCGCCAGCCTCGGCTGCCTGCGCGCCCCGACCGAGGCGATCCGCAGAGCGGTCAGCACGGTCCCGCTCGGCACCATCGTCACGATCCGCGCCTAGCCGAGCGCGACGACGTCGGCGCCCTGGGTCTCGAACGGGACGCGGAACACGCTCGCCCAGCCCTCGGCGCGCACGCGCAGCGCCTCGGCGACCGCGGCGGTCTGCTCGTAGTGGCTCCAGACGAGCACGGTCGGGCCGGCGCCGGAGATCGTCGCGCCGAGCGCGCCGAGCGCGCGCGCGTCGCGCACCAGCTCGGCCGACTTCGGATAGAGGTGGGCGCGATGGGGCTGGTGGAGGCGATCGTCGAGACCGCGCCCGACCAGATCCCAGTCGCCGCGCGCCAGCCCGAGCGTCAGCAGTGCGACGTGCGCGACGTTGTGAACGGCGTCGCCCATCGGCACCTCGGCCGGCAGCGCGGCGCGCGCGGCGGCGGTGCGGACGGCCTCGTGCGGCACGACCAGCAGCCCTTCGAGGCCGGTCGGTGGGTCGATCCGCGTGACCTGGCCGTCGGCGCAGATCACGACGCCGCCGTAGAGCGCGGCGGCGACGTTGTCGGGATGTCCCTCGATCTCGCAGGCGAGCTTGAAGACGTCGGCGTCGAGCTCGAAGAGGTGGTCGGCGGCGGTCAGGCCGGCGACGATCGCCGCGGCGCTGGAGCCGAGCCCGCCGGAG
This sequence comes from Conexibacter sp., assembly GCA_035473605.1. Classification (GTDB taxonomy): domain Bacteria; phylum Actinomycetota; class Thermoleophilia; order Solirubrobacterales; family Solirubrobacteraceae; genus Conexibacter. The sequence goes on along the minus strand of DATIOB010000029.1, from coordinate 5,101 downwards.
AGCGGGATCTCCGATCTGATGCGGAAGGTGAAGTCGGTCGACGGGTGCAGCCGCTCGAAGGCGCGCACGCAGAGGTTGCGTCGGTCTCTGGCGATGTCGAGGTCGGTCTCGATCGCGAAGCGGCCGGTCTCGAGGACCTCGACCTCCAGCCGCAGCGACAGCGCCGCGGCAAGCACGTCGAAGCCCGGCCCGAGGTTGGCCGAGGAGGCGGGGACGCGGACGACGCGACGGCGTTCCAAGGCGCTGCTCGCTCGCCGCTAGCCGAGGACGGCCTGCTCGACGGCCGTGAAGGTCGGCTCGCACGGCAGCACGCCGCCGACCTGGTCGAGCGCGGTGTCGGGGTCCTTCAGACCGTGGCCGGTGCAGACACAGACGATCCGCTCCGCGCCGCCGGCGCCGTGGACCATCAGGCCGGCGACCGAGGCGGCCGAGGCCGGCTCGACGAAGACGCCCTCTCTCGAGGCGAGGAAGCGGTAGGCGTCGAGGATCTGCGCATCCGACACCGCTCGCACGGCGCCGTGCGAGGAGGTCATCGCGTTCATCGCCTCCTCCCAGCGGGCCGGGTTGCCGATCCGGATCGCGGTCGCGACGGTCTGCGGGTTGGCGACCGGCGCCCCCTCGACCAGCGGCGCCGCGCCGGCGGCCTGGAAGCCGAACATCGCCGGCTTCTGATCGACCTCGTTGAAGCCCTTCCAGTACGCGGTGATGTTGCCGGCGTTGCCGACGGGGATGCAGAGCGCGTCGATCGTTCCGAGCTGCTCGAAGATCTCGAAGGCCGCGGTCTTCTGCCCTTCGAGTCGGTATCTGTTGACCGAGTTGACGAGCGCGATCGGGTGCCGGTCGACGACCTCGCGCACGAGCTTGAGCGCCTCGTCGAAGTTGCCGTTGAGCGCGATCACGCGCGCGCCGTGCATCAGCGCCTGGGCGAGCTTGCCGGTCGCGATCCGGCCCTCCGGAACGATCACGACGCAGCGCAGGCCGGCGCGCGCGGCGTAGGCGGCGGCGCTGGCGGAGGTGTTGCCGGTCGAGGCGCAGATGACGGCCTCGGCGCCCTCGCGCACGGCTGCTGAGACCGCGCACGTCATGCCGCGGTCCTTGAACGAGCCGGTCGGGTTGAGCCCCTCGAACTTGATCCAGACCTCGGCTCCGACGCGCGCGGAGAGCGTCGGCGCGTGGATCAGCGGCGTCGATCCCTCGCCGAGCGTGACGACCGGATCGTCGGCGGCGAACGGCAGGCGGTCGCGGTAGCGCTCGATCAGACCGACGCTCATGCGGAGAACTCCTCTTCGATGACGCGGATCGCCCGCGGCGGCGTGCGCAGCGACTCCAGCTCCGCGATCTGCTGGACCGCCGCGAAGAAGCGCGACTCGAGAATCGGGTGGACGACCATCACCAGCCGCGCGTTGTCGCCGAGGCCCTTCTGCACGACCGACTTGACGGAGATCCCGTGCTCGCCGAGGACGCCGGTGATGCGCGACAGCACGCCCGGCTCGTCGACGACCTCGAGGTGCAGGTAGAACGACGAGACGACATCGGAGACGATCTCCAGCCTCGCGCTCGTCTCCGGTGTCGAGGCCGGCGGGATCATCGCGCTGACGACGTCGCCGAGCACGGCGCTGGCCGTCTGCGGGCCGCCGGCGCCGGGGCCGGACATCGTGATCTCGGTGATCGCCTCGGACTCGACCGTGACGGCGTTGAACGGCCCGTCGATCGAGGCGAGCGGATGGCGCGCGTAGAGGAAGGCCGGGTGGACGCGCACCGAGATGCCGCCGTCGACGCGCTCCGCCGTGCCGATCAGCTTCAGCCCGAGGCCGAGGTCCCTCGCGTACTCGAGGTCGTCGGGGCCGATCCGCTCGATCCCCTCGTAGACGACCTGGTCGAGGTGGACCGGCGAGTCGAAGGCGAGGCGCGCGAGGATCGCCATCTTGGCGGCGGCGTCCTTGCCGTTGACGTCCTCGGCCGGGTCGGCCTCGGCGTAGCCGAGCCGCTGCGCCTCGGCGAGCACGTCGGCGTACGGCGCGCCGGTGCGCGCCATCTCGCTGAGGATGAAGTTGGAGGTGCCGTTGACGATCCCGTGGATCCGCTCGACGTGCGCGGCGGCGAGCGACTCCTGCAGCACGCGGATGACCGGCACGACGCCGGCGACGGCCGCCTCGAAGCGCAGCTGCACGCCCTCCTCGCGGGCGATCGCCCACAGCTCCTCGCCGTGCTGGGCGAGCAGCTGCTTGTTGGCGGTGACGACGTGCTTTCCGGCACGCAGCGCGCGGATCACATAGTCGCGCGCCGGCTCGATCCCGCCGATCAGCTCCGCGATCAGGTCGCTGTCGGCGAGGATCTGCTCGAAGTCGCCTCTGGAGCGCGTCAGCACGCCGCCGATCTCCGGCATGAGGCCGGTCACGTGCGCGATCTGCGCGGCGCGCTGCGGCAGCAGCTCGGCGAAGGCGGCACCGACGGTGCCGTAGCCGAGCAGGCCGATGCGGAACGGCGTCGGCTCAGACGTCACGGGCGGCCAGGTCGTCGTAGGTCTCGCGGCGGACGACGACGCGGGCGTCGCCGTCCTTGCAGAAGATCACGGGCGGGCGCGGGATCCCGTTGTAGTTGTTCGCCATCGCGTGGCCGTAGGCGCCGGTCGCGGGCGTGACGAGCAGGTCGCCGGCCTTCGGCTCGTGCAGCGGCACGTCGCGCACGATCACGTCGCCCGACTCGCAGTGCTTGCCGGCGACGTGCGCTCGTTCGCCGCTTCCGGCGAGCGCGGCGCGGTCGGCGAAGAAGGCCTCGTAGACGGAGCCGTAGAGCATCGGGCGGAGGTTGTCGGACATTCCGCCGTCGACGCCGACCCACGTCGAGACGTTGCGCTTGACCGTCTCGACGGTGTAGATCGTGACCGTCGAGTTGGCCACGAGCGAGCGGCCCGGCTCGATCAGGATCCGCTTGTCGCGGCCGAGGATCTCGTGCAGCGCGCCGATCTTCGTCTCGACGTAGTCCTCGATCGCCGGCGGCTGCTGGCCGGCGGTGTAGGCGACGCCGAGACCGCCGCCGAAGTTGTACGTCGGGAAGTCGCCGAGCGTCGCGAGCGCCTCGACCGCGGGGCGGTAGGCCTCCAGCGACAGCAGCTGCGAGCCGATGTGCATGTGCAGGCCGACGAGGTTGAGGCTGTGCGATCTGCGCAGCCGCTCGATCGCGAGCCTCGCGTCGTCGAGGCCGAAGCCGAACTTCGAGTCGGCCTGGCCGGTCGAGATCTTCGCGTGCGTTCTGCCGGCGACGCCGGGCGTGACGCGGATCAGGACCGCCTGGCGGACGCCGCGGTCGGCGGCGACACGCTCCAGCCGGTCGATGTCCATGAACGAGTCGAGCACGACGTGGCCGACGCCGGCGTCGATCGCCTGCTCCAGCTCCGCCAGCGACTTCGCGTTGCCGTGCAGGTAGATGCGGCTGGCCTCGAAGCCGCCGCGCAGCGCCAGGTGCAGCTCGCCGCCGGAGGCGACGTCGCAGACGAGCCCCTCCTCGGCCAGCAGCCGGTAGACGGCCGTGCACGGGAACGCCTTGGAGGCGAACAGCACGTCGAAGTCGTCGTGCCGGGCTCTCAGCGCCTCGACGAAGGCGCGGGCGCGCGAGCGGATGTCGTCCTCGGCGACGAAGTAGGCGGGCGTGCCGAACTCGCGCGCCAGCTCGACGGCGTCGCAGCCGCCGATCTCGAGATGTCCGAGGTCGTTGATGCGGCTGCCGAGCGGGAGCACGTTGGAGAGCTGTTGAGTCGCGGCCATGGCCGGCGTGATTATGCCGGCTCGCGCCACCCGCTCGCGCCGCGGTCCGCCCACGCGGCCTCCCCCGCCCACGCCGCGGTCGCCCGCGCGGCTATCTTCTCGCGCTGCCGAGCAGGCCGCCGACGACGCCGCCGGTGCCTCTCAGCACGCCGCCGACGACGCCGGTCGTGCCTCTCACGATGCCGCCGACGGCGCCGCCGGTCTGGGCGACCGTGTCGCCGACGCCGGGTGCGACCTGGTCGACGACGTCGCCGACCGGGTCGGTCACGCCCCGCACCGTCTCGTCGACGGCCGTGCCGGTCTGCGTGACGGTCTCGTCGAGCGTGCTGGTCGTCTGGCTGACGGTGTCGCCGAGGTTGCTGGTGGGCGCGCTGCCGCCGCCGGGTGCGCCGGGAGCCCCGTCGCCGTCGCCGCCGGATCCGCCGCCGCTGCCGCCTGCGCCGCCCCCGCCAGCACCGCCGCCGCTGCCGCCTGCGCCGCCCCCGCCGCCGCCGGATCCGCCGGATCCGCCGGAGCCTCCGGAGCCTCCGCCGTCGCTGGCCGTGCCGCCGGATCCGCCGCCGCTGCCACCTGTCCCGCCGCTGCCGCCGGCGCCGCCCGCGCCGCCGCTGCCACCGGTCCCGTTGCCTGCGCCCCCGCCGCCCGTGGTGCCGCCGGTGCCGCCGCCGGCCGGCGCGGTCGTGCCGCCGCCACCGTCGGTGGTGCCGCTGAAGGGCGTCGGGGTGACCGGGGTCGTGCCGCCGCCGTCGACCTCGCCGCCGAAGCGGTCGGCCGCGAGCGTGCCGCTGCCGCGCCCGCCGCCCGCTGTGGGGATGGCGTCGCCGCCGCCGTCGCCGGCCGCGCCGGCCCCGGCTCGTCCACCGTCGCCGCCAGCCGCCGCGGGGCTCGCGCCGGGCGCGGCCGCCGCGAACAGGTCGCCGCCGCCGACCGCGACGAAAGCATCGCGGCCGCCGCCGCGCGCAGCGATGGTCGCCGGCGCCTCGACGCTGCTGCTGGGCTGCGCGACACTGGCGGCAGGCCACGCGTCGAACGCGACGACCGCCGAGGCGATCGCGAAGATGCAGGCGACTGCCGCCAGCAGCGCTCCCGTCGTCCCCAGACCGGCGATGTAAGCCCGTGTCACGCGCATCTTCTCCCCCGTAGCCGACGCCCGACAGGTGGCCAGGATACGGGGGAGTCAGGTTCCTGACAAACGTTTCCGTGCAATCAGGAGAATTAGTCCGCTTTTGACGCGAGCTGCGCCTGGGCTGGCGCTCAGGCGGTCGCGGGGCGACGCCGCTTGGCGTCTCTCGGCGCGGGCGGCTGCGGCCGCCCGTCGCCGATCAGCGTGCCGCCGT
>DATIOB010000028.1:0-4513 GCA_035473605.1 Conexibacter sp. | reverse complement strand
GTCGGCGCCGCAGCAGCGACGTCGTCCAGGACGGATGCCCCGTCGTCGAGGCCGTCCAAACGCTGCGGCAGATATCCGATGCGCTCGACGCTCGCCATCACGTGGACGGATGCCGCGATCGCCACCGCCAGCGGCTTGCCGTCGATCGTCACGACGCCCATCTGACGGTCGAGGTATCCGCCGTCCTGGCCGGGTGCCGAGCCGGGGCCCCAGCCGCCCTTCAGCTGCGACGACGAGCCGATCGATCCCAGTCCCCAGCGCTGCGCCGAGATCGTCTGCCCCATCAGTCCGAGCACCTGCTGGCCGGGTTCGGTGCACCCCATCCCGGCGGTGAACTGCGTCTGCGCCGCGAGCGACCAGTCGGTCTGTCCGAACGGGGTGAAGCCGGAGCGCAACGTCTCCGGCTGGATCGTGGTGCTCGTGTCGCCGCCGGCCCGCAGTTGGGCATCTGCCGCCGCGGCCGCTCTCGTCCCGCCGCCGAGCGCATTCCAGAGATTCGTCGCGGCGGCGTTGTCGGACGCGGTGATCGCGGCGCTGAGGTCGCCGCTGTCGGCGACCCCTGCCGCGATGGCGGCCATCGCGACCGGCACCTTGCTCGTCGACCACGCGACGGCGCTCTGGAGCGAGCCGAGCTGCTCGACCGGTTGGCCGAAGCCGACGCCGGAGACTGCAACGCCCACCGGGCCGGAGAGCGAGCCGGCGAGCTGCTCGAAGCTCTGCTGCGCGTCGGGGGAGAGGATCGACCCGCCTCCGGCATCGTCGGCACCGGCGGACGAGCGGCTGCTGCCGCCGCGGCTGGCCTGCTCCTCCTCGGGCGTCTGCTGCGGTCTCGCGGGTCTCTGCTCCTGCTTGAGTCTGGCGAGCTGCTCGCGCGCCTGCGCGACCTTCGCCTCCTGCTCGATCGCGCGCGACTCGGCGATGTTGCCGTCGCCGACCGCGTCGGCCACGGCGGTCGAGGCCGCCTCGGTGCCGCTCTCGCCGCAGGCGCTGAGCGGCAGGCACGCCAGAATTACGAGCATCGTGATTGCGCGGGTGATCATCCGTCGAGATGGTGACGGATCTCGTTCGGGAACGAAGCGGTACCTGAACGGCCGCGTCTTCGTTACTGTGCGCAGCGGGGCAGGGGCCTCAGCGCTGCGACCAAGCGCCACGTCAGACAGGGACCGAGGGACCAGCATGGCATCACGACGAGTCGTCTCCACTGCGTTCGCTGCCGTCGGCATGGGCGTGATCGCCGCCGGGGCGGTCGGCTGCGGTGGCAGCAGCGAGATCTCTCCCGAGCAGGTCGCGAGCATCAAGAGAGAAGCGAAGCGTGAGATAGAAGGCGAACGGCGCCAGCGCGAGGCCGACCGCAAGCTGCGCACGCTCGAGCGCGAGCTCAGAAGACTGAAGAGAGAGAAGAAGGACGAGCCGAGAGCCGCTGCCCCGGCGCCGGCGAGTGCGCCAAGCAGCGGCAGCGGCTCCGCTTGCGGCGGCGGTGTCTCGGTCAACTCCGTGACGACCTGCCCGTTCGCCGCCAACGTCGCGGCCGCCTTCTACGACAGCGGTCCAGGCACGGTCTACGCGACGAGCCCGGTGACGGGTCAGACGTACGCGATGTCCTGCAGCGGCGGTGTGCCGACCGTCTGCACGGGCGGCAACGGCGCCGCCGTCTACATCCGCTAGCAGCACCAGAGAGTCTTGGTCGCTCAGCGACCAAGACTCTCCGGTGCTCAGGCGCTCACCGTCTGCCGCGCCCTCTTCTGCCACCTCTTCTCGCTCTTCTCGGCGCCGCTCTCACGGTCACGTCGAGTGCGCGGGAGCCGGCGCCGGCCGCTCTGAAGTCGCCCGTCCACTGGGCGACGAAGCGCGAGACGCCGCGCGGCACGCGCCAGCTGGAGACGAAGGTGCCGTTGGCGGCGACCTCGACCGTCTGGGCTCGCCAGCCGACGCTGCCGGCTGTCTGCGCGGAGACGACGACGCGGGCGCTGCGGCCGGCCGGCGCGAGGCGGCCGGAGACGGTGATCGAGCCCGGTCTGGCGAGCGTCGTCCGTGATGTCGAGAGCGTCAGGCGCGAGCGCTCGCCGGCGCTGCCGCCGCTTCTGCTCGACAACAGCGACGAGCTGCCGGCGAGCAGGTAGTCGGGCCCGCCGACCGGCGCCGCGATGCCGGCGGCGGCGATCTGCTCGTTGACGACGAACTGCGGCTGCCAGGTCGTGCCGCCGTCGGTCGTGCGCAGCAGGTAGCCGCCCTCGCGCCCGCCGAAGCTCGGGATCACGAGGTAGGCGCTGCGGTCGGAGGAGGTCGCCATGCCGATCGCGCGGTTGGTGCCGACGGCGTGCAGCTCCGTCCATGCGCCGCCGCCGTCGGTCGTCCGCCAGATGTGCCCGGCCGAGTCCTCCAGCAGGCCGGTGCGCGCCGAGGAGAAGGCGACCTGCCAGATCCGCAGCCGCTTGCGCGCTCTTCTCGTCGCGCCCGGCTTCGTCAGCGCCGTCCAGCTGCGGCCCGCGTCGCTGCTGCGAGAGACCGTGCCCCTGCCCCAGACGAACAGCGCCCCGCCGCGCGCGGCGACGACCCCTCTCAGGTCGGCCTTCGCGACCGCTTTGGCGGCGACCCGCTCGAACGTCTCGCCGCCGTCGGTTGAGCGCCGCAAGCCGCGCGGCCCGATCGCCAGCACGATCCGCTCACTCGGCGCCAGCACCGCGCGCGCGACCGCGGTCGAGCCGGTCCCGAGCGTCTTCCAAGTCGTGCCGCCGTTGGCGGTGCGGAAGATCCCGCCGCCGTCGTCGAGCGCGTAGCCGACCGCTCTGCTCGGGAAGGAGACGTCGACGAGCGCGCCGGCCGTCGGCACGCTGCCGCGCGTCCAGCTGCTGCCGCCGTCGGTCGTGCGCGCGAGCGCGCCGACGTTGCCGGTCGCGTACGCGGTCCCGCGCACGCGCGAGGCGCGGATCGACGAGTAGGAGCCGCTGAGCCGGCCGCCGACCTTCGCGAAGGTCGTGCCGGCGTCGTCGGAGAGGACGGTCGCGCCGTTGGCACCGAGCGCCGAGACGCGTGTCGGGGAGGCGAAGGCGGCCGCGTAGATCGGGTCGGTCGCGGGGGTGATCACCGTGCCGGCCGTCTCGCCCGCGTCGGTGGTGCGGACGAGCTGCGCGCCCGCGGCTGTCGACAGCAGGCACAGTCTGTCGCCTGCGCAGCGGATCGCGCTGTAGTCGAGCGCGCCGGCGCCGAGGTCTCTCGGCGACCACGTTCTGCCGCCGTCGGCCGTGCGCAGGAACAGCCCGCCGGCGCCGACCGCGAAGCCGTGCTCGGCGTCGGCGAACCACAGCTGGTTGACCGCTCTGCCGGCCTCGGCGGCGAGGCTCCAGGAGACGCCGGCGTCGGTCGTGCGGTAGATCCGCCCGTCGCGCGCGGCGGCGGTGCCGGTCGTCGCGGAGGTGAAGGCGATCGCGCTCGGCGCAGTGCCGCCGCCGGCCGCGCCGGTGCCAGGCACGGCGGTGCGCTGGGCGAACGACTCGCCCCCGTCGTCGGTCGTGAAGACCGAGCCGTCGTCGAGCAGCAGGAAGCCGAGCGTCGGCGAGAGGAACGACAGCCCGAGCAGGTTCGCGCGGCAGCTCGACTCGACCGGCGTGAAGGCGACCGCCTCGAACGTCTCGCCGCCGTCGGTCGAGCGGCGCGCGACGCAGCCGCCGCCGGCGAAGACCGTGTCGGCGTCGACCGCCTGCACGATCGTGAGGCCCTGGAAGGTGCCGACCGGCAGCCCGCTCCAGGTCGCGCCGCCGTCGATCGTCTTCAGCAGCGTGCCGAAGTCGCCGACCGCGTAGCCGGTGGCGCCGGCGAACGAGGCCGCCCGCAGCGTGTTGCCCTGCGGCAGCGGGTTGCCCCACTGCCAGCCGGAGGCACCGACCTGTACGTTGGCGATCGCGGCAGGGGCGATCGCCGTCGCCCCCGTCGTCGCGATCGCGCCAGCGACCAGCGACGCGGTGAGCGCGCGCTTGAGAAGCATCTGTGTGACCCCCTGTCAGGAGTGGAAGTACTGCTCCAACGGGAGGTGTGTTGGGAAGTTGCGCACAAGGAGTAGTTGCGTACGCAACAACATGATATAGTTGCGTACGCAATCACTTGAAGGGCCGACCAGGAGCCGTGGACATGAAGCTCGAAGGGCTGCACCACATCACGATGATCACGGGGGACGCGCAGAAGAACGTCGCCTTCTACGCGGACCTGCTCGGCCTTCGACTGGTGAAGAAGACGGTCAACTTCGATCAGCCCGAGGCGTACCACCTCTACCTCGGCGACGAGACCGGAGCGCCCGGCTCAATCCTCACGTGGTTCGAGTTCGCCGGCGCGCCGCGCGGCCAAGCTGGCCTCGGCGCGATCCACACGCTCCAGCTCGGCGTCCCCTCCGCCGCCGCGCTCGACTTCTGGGAGCAGCGTCTCGCGGGAAGCGAGACCACCCGAGAGCCCGGCGTCCTGCGCTTCGCGGACTACGACGGCCTCAAGCTGGAGCTGCTGATCTCCGACCTCGGGAATGCGC
>DATIOB010000027.1:0-2961 GCA_035473605.1 Conexibacter sp. | reverse complement strand
TGTCGCCGGCCGGGATGATGCAGACGGTCAGTCTGCCGTCGAGGTCAACGACGAGCGTCTTGAAGACGCGCGCCTTGTCCAGCTCCAGCGCCTCGGCCGCCTCCAGCGCGTACGAGTCGGCAGACGGGTCGTGCGTGTACTCGTGCAGTCTGTGGTCGATGCGCGCCTGCTGCGCGACGCGCGTCGCCGGAGTCGCTCTGCCGGCCATGGGGCGAGCCTACCGAGCGGCGCGCTACCGTCGCCGGGTGAACCGAGGCGCCCTCCCCCTGCTCGCGCTGCTGCTGAGCGCCGCCGCGGTCGCCGGCTGCGGCTCCGGCGGCTCCGGCAGCTCGACGACGCCCGCCCACCCCGCCGACCTGCCGCCGACGCCGCGCGAGCGGACAGCCGAGCGCGAGGCGGCGCAGCGGCCGCCGGCGCCGACCTGCCCGGCCGCCGCCGGCAACTGCAAGACGGCGGCGGGGCGCGTGATCGCGCTCGAGTCGGTCGACCCCGACGGCGACGGCGACCTGCACCTGATCCTCGCGGGCGGCTCGATCACGATGCCGGGGATCTCGATCCTCGACGTCAACAAGGACCTGCGGCCGAAGGTCGATCCGAAGATCGGCGACTGGGCGGCCGGCGCCGGCCCGGTCTATCCCGGATCCCATCGGCAGAAGCAGATCCAGGTGACCGCCGTCGAGGTGTGGCCGCGGCGCTGACTGGCTACGCGGCCAGTCGCCGTCGAGTACGGTCCGGCGCGGCGATGACCACGAGGAGGCACCGATGGCGGGAGAGCTGAAGCTCGGACTCAACACCGGCTACTGGGCGGCCGGTCCGCCGCACGGCGTGGTCGAGTCGATCGCGGCGGCCGACGAGCTGGGGCTCGACTCGATCTGGACCGCCGAGGCCTACGGCTCCGACGGCCTCACGCCGCTGGCCTGGTGGGGGGCGCAGACGAGAAACGTCAAGCTCGGCACCGGCATCACGCAGATCTCCGCGCGCCAGCCGACGATGACGGCGATGTCCGCGATGACGCTCGACCACCTTTCCGGCGGCCGCTTCGTGCTCGGCCTCGGCGTCTCGGGCCCGCAGGTCGTCGAGGGCTGGTACGGGATGCCGTTCGAGAAGCCGCTCGCGCGCACGCGGGAGTACATCGGGATCCTGCGCGACGTCTGGGCGCGCGAGGCGCCGGTCACCAACGACGGCCCCTTCTATCCCCTGCCGCGGCCGGGCGGCACCGGCCTCGCGAAGCCGCTGAAGGCGTCGATCCACCCGCTGCGCAGAGAGATCCCGATCTACCTCGGGGCGGAGGGCCCGAAGAACATCGCGCTCGCCGCCGAGCTGTGCGACGGCTGGTTCGCGATGCTGTTCGCGCCCGAGCACGAGCAGATGTACCGCGACTCGCTCGACGAGGGCTTCGCGCGCGAGGGCGCGCGCCGCTCCTACGACGACTTCGAGGTCTGCGCGACGGTGCCGTTCATCGTCACCGACGACGTCGACCAGGCCGCCGACGCGCTGCGCCCCTTCTACGCCCTCTACTTCGGCGGGATGGGCGCGAAGGGCAGAAACTTCCACGCCAACGTCGCGATCCGGATGGGCTACGAGGCGATGGTCGACGAGGTGCAGGAGCTGTACCTGTCGGGCAAGAAGGCCGAGGCCGGCGCCGCGATCCCGCGCGAGCTGATCGAGGCGCTGTCGCTGATCGGCCCGAGAGACAAGATCAAGCATGACCTCGAGGCATGGCGCGAGTCGATCGTGACGACGCTGCTGATCGCGGGCGACGCCGCGACCGTGCGCACGGCCGCGGAGCTGGTGCTGGGCTAGGTCGTTCTGGGCTGGCGCATCCCGAGCGCGAGCCACAGCGGGTAGGTGGCGAAGATCGCGGCGGCGACCAGATGGGTCGGCCGCCCGACCGCCGTCTCGTCGATTCTGAGGACGCCGGAGTTGAGCATCCAGTCGCGCCCGCTGCGGGCGCGGCAGAGCTTCCAGACCGGCGTCGTCCAGCGCTGGTCGCGGTAGAGCCCGATCGAGACGCCCCAGAAGAGCGCCATCGCTGCGGCGGCTACGGCGACGTCCTTCGCGGGGTCGGCCGGCTGCTCGCTGGTGAGCGCTCGATAGGTCTTGCCGCCCGCGTACAGCAGCGCGGGATCGATCAGGAACGACATGCGGCCTCCTCGGTGGTGGGCTCTGCGATCGGCACGGGGCGGTCGAGCAGCGTGAAGGCGAGCCGCGTCGCGAGCGCCATGATCGTCAGCTGCGGGTTGACGCCGAGCGCGCTCGGCACGACCGAGCCGTCGGCGACGTGGAGGCCCTCGACGCCGTGGACGCGCAGGTCGCCGTCGACGACGCCGAGCGTCGGGTCGCGGTGGGCGCGCGCGGTGCCGAGCGGATGGAAGGCCATCAGCTTGAGGTCGCGCGCGCCGGCCTCGTGCGGCCGGCGGCCGGGCGGCAGCGGCAGGTAGACCTCGCGCGCGCCCGCGGCGAGGAACAGCTGCTCCAGCTTCGCGAGGCCGCTGCGGACCTTCGCGAGGTCGGCGGCGTTGAGGTCGTAGCGGATCAGCGGCCGCCCGGCGACGACGTGGACGCGGCCGCGCGAGCTGTCGCTGACCATCAGCCCGAACTGCGCGAGGTTGCGATAGCGCGCCATCGCCGCGGCGTGCGCGCGCCCTTGCAGCGGCAGCGAGGCGGCGGCGTACGCGGGCGGCCCGGCGACCCCTTCGAAGATGATCCCCTCGGCGGCGAACTCGTCGACGTAGAAGCTCTGCGGCACGCCTCTGACCATGTCGACGACCTCGTCCATGAGCGCGAAGCCGGCGGTCGCGGGATGGAGCGAGAGGTTGTGCCCGAGCTGCCCGGACGCGGCGCCGATCCCGCTGCGCGCGAGCAGCAGCGGCGTGTGGATCGTGCCGCAGGCGACGATCACGCGATCGGCGTGGACGGTGAGGGCGCGAGCCGCGCCGCGCTTCGCGTCAGATGCGCCGC